>JBNKVX010000018.1:0-50706 GCA_050299435.1 Cellvibrionaceae bacterium
GCCCGACTCGCCTGGCGGCTCGCGGTTGTTTGCGGCGTTAGGGCAACACAGAATGAAAGTGATAGCAGTATTTCTACTTCTTGCTTTTCCAGTCTTTGCGTATAGTTGGGACTGCCCTGAAACCAAGAACTCTAGCGACATACCTTTACATTGGAAAACAAGTAACAGAATATTTTATGGCACTATAGTTGAGGCCAAATACGATGAGGAAGAAGAGCACGATAAAATATATTTTTATAAAGTTTTAGTAAAGGGTATGTACAAAGGAGATGTGCCCAATACTATTGAACTCTATAGTGGATGGTGGGCTCCTCTTACAATCGGGGAACAATACATATTTTTCCAAAAAAGAGAGAATATTGAATTTTGCGATCTAGTGTTAGCCTTTGATCTAGAGTGGGCAATACGGGAAGATATCGATGCTGCAAAATATGTGAGAAAAATAATTGAACTTAGCAAAGAAAAGCCCTAACAAGTTACTTCATCCGACATTTTGGCCTTCGCTCCTTGTTGTGCATGGCCTGCGGCCATATTTGCACAACAATCCACTACAGCCAAAATTCGGCTGAGTAAGGCGTTACATGTTTAAGGAGAATTGGTCCGTGTCGTTTAAGGAAGATGGATTCGAAATAGTTCGAGATGTATTTTCGTCGAAAGATTTGGCTCCTATTAATGAAGAGTTTTCCTCAATGGAATTAAGCATTATTGGTGGCGGGTTACGCAATGCCGATAAAAAACTATCTTCCGTTCGCTCTCTACTTTTTAGTCCAAATCTTACAACGCTAATACAAAACTATTTCCCAGGTCACGCTCAACTAGTTCGGGCTATCCTATTTGTCAAAACACAATCAAATAATTGGCTGGTTACTTGGCACCAAGATAAAACGGTCAGCGTGTCCCAAAAATTCGAAGCCACTGGCTGGGGTCCGTGGTCCCAAAAAGATGGGGTGCTGCATGTCCAACCACCGCCAGAAGTTCTCAGCCAAATGATAACCTTCCGAGTTCATCTTGATGACTCAACAGAGGAAAATGGCTGCCTTAAACTTATTCCTAATAGCCATACTGGTGGTCTACTAAGCCAAGCAGCTATAAACGATTATTCCAAAGAGGCAGCCATCAACTGTTTAGCCCCGCTTGGTTCTGTTTTGGTAATGCGGCCCCATCTATTACACGCATCAAGCAAGGCTACTAGTTCAAACCCGCGCAGGGTTTTGCATCTTGAGTACAGTAGTCATAAATTGCCGGAAGGTGTCCAATGGGCGTAAAACATGTAACAAGCCAAATCACTAATCGCCCAGCAAAAAGCGCTGGCCGCGGACTCGCTACACGTTGCTTCGCTCGCCCGTGTTTGGGGCGTTACATGTCATGAGTATGCAGAAAGAATTAAGCGGTAAAAAATATACGGCAGCGAATGGCCAGCAAACATATGAAGTATTTTATGCTTCAGCCAGACTGGTTCCTGTTATTGGCGAGCTAATCCAAGAGCATTTTGGATTCTTGCCTATATCAAAGCCAGTAATTGGCCTAGATGAGGTCGTTGCCGAAATGGAAAAAGATGGCGTCAAGTTGGGCTTAGGTTGGGATAATTGGTCGGGAGCTTACGTAATGGGTTTCTGTAGTGAGGGTAGCAACTGGGTTAATAAAATCTCCCACTTGCTCGATGATGAGCTTGAAAAGCCTAAGTACCGTAAATATGTCAACATGTAACAAGTCAAAGCACTCGGACTTGGTAAAGCTGTCATCTTTTTTGTTCCAAAAAAGCCGCCAACTTCACCAAGCCGGTGTTTGAGGCGTTAGCCGGTACAGGTTAAAGAGATGGATAAACCAGATAAGTGTATGGATTGTAATTTTGAATTTCCAATTGAGGAAAGAGGTACGCTTGGTGCCTGCCCTGAATGCGGCAGTACGCGAAGAAGGGTATCCGCCAGCATTACAGAAAATATAGTTGCTTCCGACAGTTTAAAATATGAGTCCCGTCGTGAGTTTTACGAAAAAAATAATAATCTTCATTACTTCATTATTGCCATAGCTATAATTTCACCTCTCATTGGCTTGGCTGTGGCAGGTGTTTGGGGCGTAATTGTAGGCATAATATTAAGCGCAATATCATACTTTCTGGGTCCAAAAGCTTTAATAAAGGTACGCGAAATTGAAAGGGGCTAACAAAGCAAGGCAATATGCTCCAGCCTTCGGCTTCCGCCCGACTCGCCTGGCGGCTCGCGGTTGCTTGCGGCGTTATACATTACGGAGGCTAGATGCCAATCTGTCCAAATTGCAATGATGATATAGGAATAATGGATAAGTTATTTTTTAATCAGCTACAACTCATCACCTGCAAGTCTTGCGGAGAAAAACTTAATCATAAATATTTTTCGAATATTTTATCAGGCGTATTGGTCGCAGTACTATTTATATGTGTCAGCCTAGTTTGGTTTGCACCGAAAAGTGGATTTGCACAGCTGTGCCTAATAGTTTCAATTATGGCTCTATTTGCGCAGCGTTATTGGGCTCCACTAGAAGTAGTCGATAAAGTTGTATAACAAAGCAAGTCAACCTGACAGCTTACACTCCGCTGGTTTTTATGCGCAAAAAAATTCGCATAAAAATCAGCTCCATTATAGCTGCAGTTGCTTGCGGCGTTAGGTGAGTGCATGAGCATAACCAATAAACAAAGGAAACATAATCTGAAAAGATACGATGTGGTATGGTTGGGATACTTGGCTGCTGCTCAGGGTGCATTGTTTTTATTGGGGTTTGTTCTAACGTTTCTTATCTTTTTCTTTGACGCAATATTTATATATACAATTTGGCCAGCTTGCATTTTTCTAGGATTTATAACAAATTACCTTACAGAACATTATCTCTATGAGCGTGTTAGATGCCCTGAGTGTTCGGCAAGGATAAACTATTTTAAAAGCGGTGATAGGGTTCCAGATAATCAAGCTTGGAATCACCTTAGCGAAGGTAAAGGATGCAGAGTTTGTGGTTGGGTACCCTAAACCAATTTATTCTCCTAACAAACGGGTAAACCGCGACATTTTGGCTTCCTTTCCGTTTTGTGTGGCTTCGCCACTTTACCCAAAACTCCAATCCAGCCAAAATGCGCGTTACTCCGGGTGTTATGCTTAAATCAAGATGAAGCGAAACTATAAAATAGGACCTTTTAAAACTGAATATCATAGAAATCAGGTCGACACTGCCTTTGTGGGCGTGTTAAAGAGGTATTTAGAAAGCGAAATATTTCCTCACCTCAATTCTCAAGGAAAGATGACAATCTCCCTCCAGACGGATTTCGATGATGAAAAGTACTTGGGGCCAAATAGTATATGCAAGAATAGATATAAATTATTAGTAAATTCTACATTAGGAAAAAACGAGGAATCTGCGCAAGTTATATTTAACTACTATAAAGAAGAGCGATTGATCAAGCCAATGTATGGCGGGCCGCATATTGAAAGTGTTTTCACAAGAAAGCAGATCAATGATGATTCAAGGCAATTAATTAACGTACAAAAACTCGTAAAGGATGGTCACAAAGAAATACCGTGTCCTAAGTGCAACGAACCCCTTGAGCTATCTATAGTTGATACAAAAAAAGGCCCTATTGCCTCATGGATTATATGTAATAAAAACAAGTGTTTCAGGGTGCACGTAAATGTCAGACCAAAAGCATAACAAGGTTGTCAAATTGACAGTTTTTCCGTCGCTCCTTTTTGTGCTTAATAGCACAAACGGGCTCCTCCAAAACTGCAATTTACAACGGCGTTAGAATTGAATATGAATTCCACTACTTTTCTTTTAACACTCATATTGCTCGTAGGATGTGTATCGACGTCAAAGCAAATTGTAAGTATCCCTGCTTCATATATTGATATCAATGGTAAGTTAAAAACGGACATGGTGAGAGTGCTTTCTGATGAGGTTGCGACGAGACAGGGTGTTAATCTTGACGGATATCAAGCTCCAAACATAACGAAAAATGGCGCCGTCTGGTTTGTCCATTATGAGTCAAAAGCACCGTGTTTAGGTTGCCACTTTTCTATTAGTGTGAATGAAGAGAAACTAACAACAATGTATAGTCCAGGTAGGTAATTTGAGGAATATCCAATCTAACGCAAATAATTCTAACAAGACGTGCCAGCCGGACAGTTTGTTCCGTGGTTCTTTTTGTGCTGGCCGCTTTGCTAGCACAAAAAGCTACTCCACAAACTGCCGCTGCACTCAGAGTTATGTGAATATGGCACGAACATGGAAATAAATATCCAAGAAGGAAATATTGTTACAGCGCATGTCGATGCAATAGTTAATGCTGCTAACCCCATGATGTTAGGAGGTGGTGGCGTTGACGGAGCAATCCATGATGCCGCTGGTCCAAAACTGCTCGAAGAATGCAGAAAGGTTAAGCATGTAAATGGCATAAGGTGCCCTTTTGGGGAAGCGAGAATTACAAAAGCAGGAAATTTGCCTTGTAAATATGTTATTCACACTTCTGGTCCAATTTATAAAAACGAAAAAGAACCAGAAAAAGTTTTAAAATCTTCTTATATAAATTCACTTAACCTTGCATTGGAAAATGGATGTAAATCTATCGCCTTTCCAGTAATATCTTGCGGTGCATATGGTTTTCCGTCCGAATCAGCAGCAAAAATTGCTATTGAAGTGTGTTTAAGAGAAGAATATAAAAGCCTGGAAATATTTTTTTATCTATATGGCTGGGAAATGTTAGAAATATGGCAAAACGCCTATGAAACAGCAATCACATAACAAACGGGTCAACGCGGACATTTTGGTTTCCTTTCCGCACTGGGTGGCTTCGCTACTTTACCCAAAGCTCCACTCCAGCCAAAATGCCCGTTACCTCGGGTGTTATGCAAAACCAATTATGAAGAACGTACCGGTATTACTGTTAGCTTTTCTTTCTTATATTTCCTTTGCTGATACGGAAGGGGAATTGCTTTGTGAAGGACGCGAAAAACGAATTGAGCCAGACATGCAGATGCCTGAAACGATATTTAACGAAGAAAATTCCGAATCCGCAAAACGGGCTCTAGAGAAATTAGATGAGAGTAGTGAAGATATGATGATTCAATTTTCAATCGAGAACAATAGAAGGGTCATTGAGGGCTTTTCACTTAGAAGTAAAGCACTTAGCTCAAAAAATAAGAAAGACATTGACGAGTTTTGTGATTTTTATATTAATGATGCCTTTTACCATGATTAATTTGCATAACAAATTAAGTCAGCAGGACGCCGCAAGCGGCGCCTCTGCTTAAGGCGTTATGACTAAGCCATGTTCGAATTTAGCAGCTATCTAAAACAACAAAATTTGAAAGGCGATGATGCTTTGTGCTTGGTTGAGATTGGTAATTCAATTTGGTTTTGTGTTTCTGATGGCGCTGGTGGAACCTCTGGAGGCGATAAGGCGAGTTTGTACGTAATTGCAGCATTTAAAGAATTAACTGGGGTCGAATGCTTTGATTCTCCAGATGATTTCGAGTCATTTCTAAGAAAGCTGGACTTGGCACTATCGCGAGAACCGAACTGTGGTGAAGCTACTGCAATAGTTGGCAAGCTTGTGGGCAATATCATATATGGCGCTAGTGTTGGCGACTCCGAAGCTTGGGTGTTTAATTGTGAGTATGACTACGAGTTGACTTCTATGCAAAACTTAAAGCCTTTATTGGGGAGTGGTAACTCTACTCCTATTGGCTTTGGCCCTATAAGTGTAGATAAATCCGTTTTAATTGGCTCCGACGGCCTCTTTAAGTATGTAAAGCATAATGAAATAAAGTCGCTGCTATCAACTAAAACAACAGCTATCGAAATAGCCGAACTTGCTAAAAAAGAAACGGGGAAGCTGCAAGATGACATTTCAACTATTTACATCAACAAAAAGTCATAACAAGGCAAGCCAAAATCGTAGCACTTCGTGCTACTGGACTCGCGCAAGCGCTCGCCTTTGCTTGCGGCGTTATGTAATTCAAAAATCCTAGGCAATGAAGAAAATAAATGTAATTGGGACCACGGGGAGTGGTAAAAGTCAATTTTCAGTGAGGCTTGCAAAAACTCTCAATTTTCGCTACATAGAAATGGATCGAGTCTATTGGAAACCAAATTGGAGTGAGCCAACTACAGAGGAGTTTCTAAATAGCTTAGAAAACGAATTATGTTACGAAAGCTGGGTTCTAGATGGGAATTACTCTAGAACTAATGATCTTAAATGGTCGAAAGCTGATACGGTAATATGGTTGAACTACAGTTATATACGAACTCTATATCAGATTCTAAAACGTTCGATCTTAAGGGCGACGTTTAAGCAAGAACTGTGGCCAAATACAGGTAATAAAGAATCATATAGGAAGCTCTTTTCAAAAGAATCTATTGTATTGTGGTTCTTTAAGAATTACAGCCGGAATACGAAACGTTACCCTGAGCTATTTAAAAGTAAAAAGTATGGGAAAATTAACTTCATTATTTTAAATAGTCCCAAGGAAGCTAATGATTTTTTACAAAAACATACATAAAGCCGCCGTAAAGGACATTTTGTGCTTCGTTCAGCTTTGGAGTGGCTACGCCACTTTACTCCAAAGCACCACTACGCCCAAAATGCCCTTTACGGCGGCGTTATATTGCGTAGAATTTAATTAGGAGATTATTGATATGTCATGGAAAATTAGATTTTTATCAGGCACATACTTGTTATTGATATTGGTTTTGTTTACAGCTGGGTTGCATCTATCACTGTTTATCAAAAACGGACTTAAATTTCATCCTGAGCAAATAGGGCTTCAGGGGATATTTTCCCCATATTATGATGTGGGTATTATTGAATCATTACTGGTAGTATTTGTGTCAGTTGTCCTAGCAGCACCAATTAATTATTGGTTATTCATTAAGCGATTTAAATCATTATATAACTAACTCAGTTGACTTGATAATGCAATATAACAAGCCATTACAGTAACGGGACTGCTAACAGCTTGCTCGGTTCCGCTTCGCTTCACAATTTTAGCAAGCTATTATCAGTCCCTGAGTGGGGCGTTATACGTAACCGAATATGAAAGAAAAAGAAAAAATTGAACATGCATATCACGGAAGTGAATGGGCTGAGCACGAGGACTATCTAGTCGGCGATAAAGCTGGTTTAGAGAAACTAAAATTTGCTATTTCTGAGGCAATTGAAAATGGCGAATCCACTATTGATGTGGGTGAATTTATTGGTGTGCGTTGTTTAGATTCCAGTTTTTTTGAAAGTAAGGAAGAAAAAGGAGGTTTTATATCTTATTTAGTTAGTTGGGTGCTTGTGGCAGGTGTAGTATTTGTCTTTGTTGTAGGTATTGCAAATATAGCTAGCTGGTTTAAAACAATATGCTAAATACGTATAACAAACGGGTCAACCGCGACATTATGGCTTCCTTTCCGCTTTGCGAATGCCTCCAGCATTTTATCGCAAAGCTACAATCCAGCAAAAATGCGCGTTACTCCGGGCGTTATACGAAAATAAAAATAGGAGAACGGAAGTGTATAAAATAATCGTGATACTTAGTATGTGCCTTTTTTCGTGTGTTAGCTGGTCGCAAAGTGATGTTGTGGAAGAGGTTGTGGTGACAGGAATAAGGGCAAGTATGGACGATTACTATGAAATTCCTTACGCTACGATAAGAAAGGATGCGGATTTCCTGGTGCAGAATATAAGGCTAGTAAACGACAGTCGTTCATATGATTTAAGGAAGACGGAGATTATTGAGACAATTAATAATCTAATTAAATCCTCGGCTAAGGTTAAAGGAATTGAGATTTCCTACGGTGATGGTTTTCTTGAGCCAATAAAACTTGACGATGAATCGCTTGAGCTTCTAGATCACAGGGGAAAGTCAGATACATCCTATATAAATATTTTTGTAAAGGTCGCATTTGATAAACGCAAAGAAGCAAAAAAACAAATAGAGAGTTTGCGGGAATTTATCCAAAACGCCAAGATTGTAGGCCGAACCTTGATAGAGGAAATGGGTGATATTGGTCTAAGTATTGTAAAACCTCAGCAATATCGCTATGAAATCATACGGGAAATTTCCAATGAGAATACAAAGCTAAAGGAGATAGTCGGCGAGCAATGTGAAATCGCCATAAAGGGGCTGGAGGGACGCGTGTTCTGGGAGCGAGTAAGTGTGGGTGAACTTATGCTGTACATAGGCTATTCTACAACCATTAAATGCCCGTAAGTTCGTATAACAAGTTCGTCAAGCTGACTCTCAAAGCTACGTTCCGTTTTTGCGGTTGGCTTCGCCAGCTTTACCGCAAAAACTCCTCTCCCGCTTTGGGTCAGCTTACAAAGGCACCACTATGTTTTCGATCCAATCTCCATTTGAAAAAGCCGCACAACTTGGTGGATTTGTTCTAGCCCATTCGGCTCTGATTCTTTCTGAGTTGAGTACAGGAGAACTGATATGTCCGTTCTCCGTTATTGAGTGCGATGGGCGGCGACAGTTCTTTGACTATGAGGCTGAATTACAAGCGGATGCGGTTGAGCGAGGTAAGGCAGACTTTGAGAACCTCAAAAACATGGCTGAAATTTGGGCTTTTGCCAGAGAAGGTCTCTTCTCAGGCCCTGACGTAGAGAAAACTGACGTAATTGTAGTTTCAGCATGGGCACCAGGAATGAGCGAGTGGCTAGGAATTATTCAGAAGTTTAATCCACCCGCAAGGGGAAAATTTGGATTGATCGGCAACGTCATGATTTTTGTTGATGGCAATGAAACTACCGGAAAACAATACCGCAAATTGAATGGCGCCCTCACGAAAGGCATCAAAGGCCGTCGCGTTGCATGGGACTCGTGGATAATACAAAATGCCTAACAATACGTGCCAGTCGGACAGTTTGTTCCGTGGCTTTTTTTATGCTTTTCGCTACGCTAGCATAAAACGTCACTCCACAAACTGCCTTTGCACTCTGCGATAAGCCTCCCCTGGTTGTGAGTAATATAGAGAAGCCAAGAGTCGAAACTTCGACTATTAATATTCGATACAAGGTATAAACTCGTATAAACGTATGTAGGTGAAGAGGATGACAGAGTGTTTTGGGGGGAAGTGGTTTGTTGGTGGAATAGCTAGTTTTTCGGTATTGTTTTTTTCCATATCTTTGATTGCGATATCAGCGTCTAGCAACGCAGAAGACAGTAAGGAAACAATGCTCGCGCGAATGGAAATAATGTATGGTTTCACTGAGGAGTGTGAAATAAACTTCAAAATTCTTAGCAAGGATCCAGATTATCTAACAGATAGTCAGGCTCAGGTGCTTGTGAGCACCCATGCAATAATCGCAGAAAATGAGTACTTTTTTGATGAATCTAGAGTTCGAGAATACGATAGATTGGCCTCAGAGCTAATCGCGGGTTATTCCGTTAAGAAAAGAAATGCTAGCACAATGTGGCAGCGTAAATTTTATTATGGCACGACTCCAGAAAATCCTTTCTCTGAAGAAGAAACGAATACGCTAAACGAGCTTAAATCAAAACTAATAAAGAAGTATCGAGACGAAAGAGAAAATCCTCTTTATGCCTCTATTTATAAGTTGGGTTCGGCTTTTGATAAGCGAACGTTGTATTGCTATTACAATTCAGAAGACAAATTGATTGAATCTAAGGTTGTTCAGCAAATCGATAATCGAGGAAGTGACGGGTTAATAGATTCAATTATTCAACTGATAAAGGGTAATGAGGAAAATTTGGGTGATCTGTCTGTAATGGCGAAGTACCGGTATACGATAAATGTTAATTTTAAAGTACCTAAAGCAAGTAATACAGCTACCGATGGATCTGCCCAGTGAGTGGACTGTGCATCGTGCTCACACTTCTCTTCTATACTGATCAAGTGAACCGAAAAAGATGGGATCACTTATTAGCGAAGCGAGTTGTCGTAACTTCGCTTGCTAGTGATTAACGTAGAGAAGTCGAAAGCCTGGTTGTTTCATATGAAGCCGTGTAAAAAGCCTGGGTTATCAAGTGAAGTGCACTCCGACATTTACTGCTAAGTTCGTTTTTGTGTGCGGCTACAAGCCACTTTATACAAAAACGAACTTAGCAGTAAATACGGGTGATTGGGGCGTTAAATGCCAGAAACAAGAAAGTCTACTGAATTAATGATATCAATTCTATTGAGCAAAACGGTACCTACGTTTTTCTTTAAAAATAACCTGGAAACAGTGGTAATTTGGTGTGTCAATAAATAATAATTAACGCCGTCAATTTCAAGTTTCGGGCAAATATTATTAGGTAAATCTTTATCTGGCTTTGCCTTCGTCAATGGTATTACCACTCTGCTATTGAGCATATCCAGCAAGCCGGTTTGAATATCAACAAATAGAGGGTAAGCCTTTTTTGTTTGTGAATCCGTATTGGAGTACAAATCAAATTGTTTCATTAAAACGGCCTATGCTTGTCTGCAAATAGCCCATGCTCTTCCGCTAAACTATTGCAGTTTTCCAAGGCTTTTTTGTTCTCCTCCAGCCATCTTTGGCGTGTGGTTTCACGTATTTTATTTTCCAAAGCCAACTCAAGTGTCGCAGAAAGGTTAATATCTAAATCGCGCGCTTTGTTAAGTAAGTTGCTGTTTATACTCAGGTTTGTTGCTTTTTTGGGTGCAGTTTTGTCGTATATAGCTTGCATTTACATGCCTCATGCGTATCACCTATGCGCATAATATACCCGTATGCATTTGACAAAGCAATCAAATGGACATTTTGGCTTCATTTCCACTTTGGGTGGCTACGCCACTTTACCCAAAGCTCTAATACAGCCAAAATGCCATTTATCTGCGGTGTTAAGCTTTTATACTAATTATGAGCGAATATCCAAAAGTAAAGGATAAAAAATTGGTAGGTGAATATCCGGGCTTAGTTAAGTCTGGCGGCGGCTATGTGTGGGATGAGGTATTGGAATATCGCGTCTGGTGTCATCCTCATGACGGCGCTCCAGATTTAGAAGACGGTAGCGATTACTGTTATGCATTTGAAACATACGAAGAAGCTTTGGAGTGTTCAAAAGAAATTGAAGGAAGCGAAGAACCATTGGCACTTATTCTACAACGAGAATACATTGATGAATCTGAACCCGGAAAATATAAACACGTAAAGGAAGAAAGAATTGCTGAATGGCCTGTTGAGTTTCTAACGCGCCCTAGAAGAAACGAAAAAACAATTCCAAATTTTATTTCACCAAATGCACCAGAAAATAAACTTGATATTATTAGAGGCAAAGCCTGAGTTAACAATCTTGTCAACGGGCACGGTCGCTAAGGTGCCTACTCCGTTGAAGGCCAGCGTTATGCGGTACAAAAAATAGGACGCCAATGACTATATCTCAAGGAATTAAACTCAATTCTGGGAGCGTTGAACTTATACAGAATGTACAATGGAAGCCACGCGGTTTAATTTTAACTCTATTATCACCTATGATTTCGCATATAAGTAAAAGAAAGATAGTAAAAGATATGCATGAAATTAAAAGCGTTGTTGAATCAAAATACAGATAACCGACAGCTACTGCGTAGTTACGGTTTGGCGGGCCATTAAGCATAATGAGAAATAAGTAATGAATAATCTTCCAAGTTGTCCAAAATGTAATTCAGAATATACATATCAAGATAGAGATCTTTATGTTTGCCCGGAATGTGCTCATGAATGGAACGAAAATGTTCAAGATGAAGAAGCCGAGAATGCGATCAAAGATTCAAATGGCAATATCCTCTCAGACGGAGATACTGTTTCAGTAATAAAGGATTTAAAGGTGAAAGGGTCTTCATCTGTAGTCAAGGTCGGAACAAAAGTTAAAGGAATTCGCTTGGTAGAAGGCGATCATAATATTGACTGTAAAATTGAGGGAATTGGCCCTATGAAACTTAAGTCAGAGTTTGTAAAAAAAGTTTAAATCTTGATATTTTCAGCAAGCGCAATCTCTGCATCTTGTTTTGCTCGCCCGAATTTGGGGCGATACGCGTATTGAGTATGAGTCCGGATATATACAAAATTGAATTAATTGGAAGCGGTTCTTTGTCTGTAATGGCAAAACCCGTATCTGGCGAATGGATAGAGGAGGAATTCTCTGGTATCGCAAAATTCGGAATAAATCGTGTTGTTTCTCTCTTAGAGATTAATGAATCCTTCGAACTCGGATTAGGCCAAGAAAAGCAGCTTACTGAGAAATATGAAATGGAATTTGTTCATTACCCTATACCAGATAGAGGCTTGCCGGGTTCAGTGCAAGACTATTTAGCATTTACTAAGCGCCTTTATCACGAAGCAGCAGGAGGTCTAAACACAGTAGTGCATTGCAGGGCTGGCATAGGCAGAACGGGTATAATAGCAGCAGGCGTATTACTACATTGTGGTTTTGAACCGCTTGACGCTATCGCACATATCTCTAAATTGAGAGGTGTCCAGATTCCAGACACTCAAGAACAAATGGACTGGGTGGTTAAAAGCTTTGCAGCAATGTCAAACAAGTAACAGTGAAATCAACCGGACTCCGCACGGTGTCGTTCGCTTCACTAAGCTTTATGGTTGTCTTCGGAACTTCGCCTTAGGGTTCCACTGCACAAAGGGATCCTCTTGAATGTAGCGTTAGGATTATTATGGAATCTTCAATATATACTCCTGAATTCTTCAACGAATTCGCTCTTGAATATCTCCCTGCACGCCTTGGGGTTGTAGTTACTCATGTATTTCCCGGAGAAATCAGAGCGGAATTCCAGGTTCAGAAATCCTTGCTTGCTCCAAATGGATACCTTCATGCCGGAAGTATCGTCACTTTGGCCGATACCTGTGCTGGGTACGGTTGTTATGCAAATCTTCCAAGTGAAGCAACGGGTTTTACTACCATTGAGTTAAAATCTAATCATATAGGCACAGCGCGAGAAGGCGTTGTGGCTTGTGTAGCGAGCGCGGTCCACGCTGGAAAAACGACCCAAGTCTGGGATGCTACTGTTACCAACCAGAATTCTGGGAAAACGATTGCTATTTTTCGGTGCACACAAATGATTCTTTATGCAAAATAGGTTTTCAAACCATGCGTGTCACTGCAACCCACATTTGCTCCCACCTTTTTTGTGTATTACGCTAGCACTCTGTTTTGCTCAAAAGAGGCCACCACCAAGGAGGTCGCGGACTCTGGGCATCGGGTCGCACTAGGAATCGAGTGAATCAGTGCATATCAATATTCAAACCTTTTTTCGTAATGGTGATAGCGAAAATAGGAAATGTTCATCACCTATAAGAGAATAGTTACTATGAGTAAAGGTACAGTAAAGTGGTTTAATGCAGACAAAGGCTTTGGTTTTATTACTCCGGAAGATGGGGGTAAAGACTTATTTGTGCATCATTCAGAAATTCAATCAGGTGGTGGCTTTGCCACTTTAAATGACGGCCAGAAAGTGGAATTTGAAGTTGGCCAGGGTCAGAAAGGACCGTGTGCTAATAATGTTAAGCCCTTGTAACAAAGAGCGTACACATAATAAAACGGTTAACGCGGACATTTTGGCTCATTTTAGGTTTTGGACGGCTTCGCCCTTCAAGCAAAACTTTAATCCAGCCAAAATGCCCGTTACTCTTAGAGTTTGTTACTTACAGGCTTAGCAAAAACTGGGGCAAGCAACAAGATCATGACAGCGTTGCTCATTCGATATCTACATTTCATTGATCTATTTTGATAGTCGCTAGGCGTGAGGTGGTTTTGTTGTTTTTCGTACCTCTTCTTGCTGTTTTTATGGCTATACATAACATGAATGCTTTATAAGTGCGTTAGTAATGCGTTGAAAATTGGGTGATTAACTTCACCACGGGAGATCAAATGGAAAGCTATTATTGGTTCTCTATGTTTGTAGCACTAAACGGAATTATTCTTGTTGTTCTTTCAACGTATGTATCTGTTTTAAGAATTCGTTACAAAGTGTCACATGGTGACGGTGATAATAAACATTTGCGCACAGCAATTCGGACACATGCAAATGGCATGGAGCAGGCGCCGATATTTGCATTGGTTCTTTTAGGATTAGTATTTTCCGAAGTAAATCAAATGTATCTTGCTTTTCTCGCGTTGTTATTCACTTTCACAAGAATTTGTCATGCCATTGGCATGATTAAGAAAGTTCATGTTATGCGGAGAGTGGGCGCGGGCCTTACCTACCTATTGCAAATTATCGCTGCACTATCATTATTATTGTTTTTAAATTGCTAACAAGTTTAAGTCTTATTAAAAAGAAAATGTAACAACACGAAATTTGAAGCAAAAAAAAGCTGGTATGAAACCAGCTTTTTTTATACTTGAAATTTTAAACGTGTCGACGTCTCGCAAACATTAAACCAATGATGCCAATTGCAAAAAGTGCAATTGATCCTGGTTCTGGGACTTCTGAAATCGTAATGCTTGTGCGAATCCACAGATCTTGTGGCATGCTTGCTCCAAAATTGTTTGAAGACCAAATCCAATTTGCATTGTTGCTGATACCCGCTACAGCGCCACCATTAACACTGTTCCAGATATTTGAAGCACCGTTTAAACCGTACTCTGTTGCATTCTCAATGAGTGATCCGCTTGCAATGTCATACACTTCCCAGTCAGACGAAGAGTAGTTCGCTCCGCCATCCCAAAGAATCTCTGCAAGCAATGCGGCTGGATTCCTACTACTTCCAGTGTTGACGTTGGTCACGTTCCAGGCGAACCAGTGAGTGCCTAGATCGAGGTCAAGGGTTAAGCTTGATGAGTTTTGCCAACTATTAAAATTACTGGTATCTGCACCCAAGTCAGACCAGCCTGTTCCGCCGAGACAGCTCGCATCGTAACAAAGACCACCATTTGAGATAATGTTGTCACCTGTCATATTGACAGTGACGGGTATAGCGAAAGCTGCAGAAGAAACAAGACAAAGTGTTGCTATAAATAATTTGTTCAAATACTTTTTCATTTTCCGTAAGTCCTAAGTATCCTTGCTAAATAAGGATTATGTGATATCTACTTGCAAACGGTATTGCAAACGGCGGGCCAAGAAGATAATCCTTTAAAAATCAAAGAGATAAGGCAGCAAGATACTTTCATCTCTACTTTTCTGTAAACTATTTCGACGACAATTAGGCGCAAGCCTGTAAACTTTGGGTGAGTGAGTTCGGTATGAATTCCATGACGATGCAAACACCGCAAGCGCATTCCGCAAAACTATTGAAGCTACTGCATTTGGTAAGCCCAGCTTTGCCGGTAGGGGCCTATGCCTACTCAAACGGGCAGGAGTTCGCGGTAGACAGCGGGTGGATTAAAACTAACGACGAGATTGCAAATTGGGTGAGTGGAATATTACAAAACGCCCTAGCGGTGTTGGATTTACCCTTATTGTTGAGAACTTACCGTGCGTGGCGAGAAAGTGATATTCAACGGCTTAAATACTGGAATGCATTTATCCGCGCTAATCGCGAAACCAAAGAATTGTTGTTGGAAGATGAACAATTAGGCCTGGCCTTACAACGCTTACTGGTGTCTCTGGAAATGGAACAGGCCAATCTCGATTTGGAAATGCCGGTTAGTTTTGTCACTATGTTTGCACTTGCCGGAGTAAGCTGGAATATTCCTGAAGAAGAACTGTTGCAAGGTTTTGCCTGGAGTTGGCTGGAAAATCAAATCGCGGCTGCAACCAAGACTGTGCCCTTGGGTCAAACACAAGCACAAAAATTGCTGGTGAAAATTATGGAAGATATTCCAGCGGTCTGTGATCGGGCCTCGCAAATTAAGGATGAAGACTTGGGCTCTGGTTTACCAGCTCTGGCAATCGCATCCTGTTTACACGAGCGACAATATTCAAGGTTATTTCGCTCTTAACGAATTTTTTAGGTTAACTTTTAAGGTAGTTTCAGAATGAACAAACCCACACTAAGATTAGGCATCGGTGGCCCGGTTGGTTCGGGTAAGACAGCCCTGGTTTTGACACTCTCTAAAATTCTTAAGCAAAAATACAATATTGCTGTAATCACAAACGACATCTATACCCGCGAAGACGCAGAATTTTTAATGCGCCATGAGGTTTTAGACAACGAGCGAATTATGGGTGTGGAAACGGGCGGTTGTCCTCACACGGCGATTCGCGAAGATGCTTCAATGAATTTATCTGCTGTCGCGGAGTTGCAAAATCGATTTGAAAACCTGGATGTTATTTTGATAGAGAGTGGTGGTGATAATTTAGCAGCTACATTTAGCCCGGAGCTCTCTGATCTTACCTTGTATGTTATTGATGTCAGTGCGGGTGATAAAATTCCGCGCAAGGGTGGGCCAGGGATTACCAAGTCTGACTTGCTGATTATTAACAAAATTGATTTGGCGCCTTTGGTTGGAGCCGATCTCGGTGTTATGGATCGAGACGCTAGGAAAATGCGCGGTGAGAAGCCGTTTGTATTCTCAAACCTCAAAGACGGAGCAGGTGTGAATGATATTGTTGCGTTTATTGAAAAGCAGGGTATGCTCGAAAGCGCCGCTTAATATTCAGAGGGAAACACCTTGATTATAGAAGTGAGTAGTGTTGCAACCTTTCTATTGCTCGGCCTGGGCTTGGGAATGTTGCACGCCTTTGACCCTGATCATGTTGCCGCTGTGGGTGGGATGTCTTCAGGGCATCAAAAATACCCGGTTTGGTTATTTTCTCTGCATTGGTCTTTAGGCCACGGTTCTGCTTTGATATTTGTTGCTTTATTCGTTTTTCTTCTCGGCTCTGTGATGCCAGAAAACCTGAGTCTATACGCAGAAAAATCAGTCGGTTTCGTTTTAGTTTTAATTGGTGGTTTGGCGATGTATCGTATTATAGCCAAACATTATTCGCCAAACCTCCGCGCTTCACAACAATCGTTATTCGCCGCACCGGTAGTTGGATTGTTACACGGGACAGCTGGATCAGCACCTTTACTGGCCCTGATTCCTCTTGCTCAACTGTCAAAACCGGCGGTGGGTGTCTTTTATGTTTTGTTTTTTAGTTTGGGCGTATTGATAGCAATGATGGGTTTTGGTTTATTCATCAGCTACGGTTTTAAAAAATTAAATCAACTCGATGCATTTTACTTGAGTTTAGCGCAAGCGGGCCTAGCACTGTTCTCACTTATATTCGGTTTTTATTTGATTTTACAGCATTAAAAAAGCGGACAACCTTTTACAGTGTCCGCAATGTTTGCCTGCCAGAAAATAAATTTAGTGACTGATCATCCAAGGCCGCATAGATGGGAAAAATTTATCCCCCTGTGCGGTATACATCAATTTTGATTTACTCGGTTTGTGGTGATCACAGCCACAACCGCGCGCGTGTTGCTCATCTTCCTTTCGTCGATTCGCCGTAGAAAATTCCGGTGCGTGTTGTGCTTTCTCATTGGTTGCATGCGCGTTGCGGGTTTCTGAATTCATATCCAGAAATTCAGGCGCAAACATAATGACACGCCCACTTAATTCTCCGCATTGTGGGCACGCGCTGGGTTTTTGCGCATCTTCAATGGTCGCGAGCTCATTGAAGATGCCGTGTTGCAAACATTTGTAATCGTAAACCGGCATCTTACTACTCCTGTTTAATCGAGATCAGGTGCAAGTGGAACTTCAACAGAGCCATCCAGTTCTACGGTTGGTCCGTCTGCGCCAGGTTGCACATTAAATTCAAAAATATCTGTGGGTAACCATAAAGTGGCACAGGCGTTCGGAATATCTACCACACCGCTTATGTGACCTTGGCATGGCGCGGTACCGAGAATGGCATAGGCTTGTGCGCGCGAATATCCAAACTTGGTGAGATATTCAATGGCATTCAAACAGGCTTGGCGGTATGCAATGTGCACATCCAGATAATGTTGCTTGCCGCCTTCATCCACTGAGATACCTTCGAAGATCAGGTAGTCGTCATATTTTGGCGTAATCGGGCTGGGTTTAAAGATGGGATTTTTAATGCCGTATTTCGACATGCCGCCTTTAATTAAATTCACTCGCATGTGAATCCATCCGGCCATTTCAATGGCACCGCAAAAAGTAATTTCGCCATCACCCTGACTGAAATGCAAATCGCCCACCGATAAGCCGCCACCGTCTACGTAAACCGGAAAATAGACTTTTGAACCACGTGATAAATCTTTAATATCACAGTTGCCACCGTGTTCGCGGGGTGGCACCGTTCGCGCACCTTCGGCGGCGGCCGATTTTGCATCTTCATCTTGCATGCGTCCCATGTGCGCAGTATCGGCGTAAGGTAATGCAGCCAAGGGAGGTACACGTTCTGGATCAGTATCAAATAATTCCTTTTCTCGTGTATTCCATTCATCCAGCATTTCCTTCGAGGGTAAGCAGCCTATTAATCCAGGATGAATCAAGCCCGCATATTCCACACCTGGTACGTGACGCGACTTGGTAAACATCCCGTTAATATCCCAAATGGATTTTTGGGCTTCAGGAAAATGATCTGTTAAAAACCCGCCACCATTTTTCTTCGAGAAAAATCCGTTAAAGCCCCATTCGTTTTCCGAAAAGGCACCAATGTCGAGAATATCTACGACGAGTAAATCGCCTGGTTCCGCGCCTTCGACGCCTACAGGGCCGGATAGGAAATGCACCTGGCTTAAATCAACATCACGCACGTCGGCTGCATCGTCGTCATCTTTAATTTGACCTCCAGTCCAGTCGTAACATTCAACGATAAAGTCGTCTCCGGGTTTTACCGTGGCGACCATGGGAATGTCCGGGTGCCAGCGATTATGGATGCAGTCATTTTCATAGGGTGACTGCGATAAGTCGATTTTGATAATGGTCTCAGTCATAACGCTCTCCTGATTGTTAAAGTAATGTTTAATAAAGACATCCCCGTTTACACGGATAGATATGCGGCGATTTTTTTCTCGTCGACAGATTCACGTAGTTCTTCCTGAACAATTTCACCTTTCTCGATCACAAGGATTCGATCGGCAATATCCAGGGCAAAACTCAGTACCTGTTCGCTTACCATGATCGATAAGCCAATCTCATCGCGTATGCGCTTTAAGGTTCGCGCCATATCACGAATGATTGAGGGTTGTATTCCTTCAGTGGGCTCATCGAGCAACAGTAAGTCGGGTTTACTAGCAAGGGCGCGCGCTATAGCGAGTTGTTGCTGTTGGCCGCCAGACAGGTTGCCACCGCGTCGCTTTTTCATTTCTTTTAAAACAGGAAATAATTCGTAAAGATTTTCTGGAATTTTCTTATCTTTAACGGTGGTTAATCCGGTTTCGATATTTTCTTTTACTGTCATCGTTGAAAAAATCATGCGACCCTGGGGCACAAAGGCCACCCCGCGCTCAACGCGTTGATAACTTTTTAAATGTGTTAAATCGGTTTCCCCCAATTTAACCGAGCCGCTCTTGGTTGGAATCATGCCGATAAGAGAACGCATGAGAGTGGTTTTTCCCATGCCGTTTCGGCCGACGACGGCAACGATTTCGTTTTCGCCCACATTAAAATTTAAGTTGTGAATGACTTCGCTTTGACCGTAAGCAACGTGATAATCTGAAACTGCAAACATGGTGTGTTTCCCCTATCGTCTGAAATTAATGTCCGAGATAAACCTCAATGACTTTTGGATCGTTCTTGACACGTTCCATGGATCCCTCGGATAAAGTCTTTCCTTGATGCATCACGGTAACGCGATGAGCGATATCTTCGACAAATTGCATATCGTGTTCGATAACAATGACCGAACGATTTTTGGTAATGCGATTGAGTAGTTCGGCGGTTTGCTTACGTTCAGCGACTGACATACCTGCAACGGGTTCATCAAGCATAAGTAGATCCGGTTTTTGAATCAGCAACATGCCAATTTCCAACCATTGCTTTTGTCCGTGACTTAATAAACCAGCTGTTTTTCCGAGAAATTCAGAAAGAAATATTTGCTCAGCCACTTCTTCAACCGCATTGACAACTTCCGCATCACGTTTAAATACCAAAGCGCCAAATACGTTGTGACCTCGTGGAAAGGAAATTTCCAGATTTTCAAAAACGGTGAGATCTTCGTAAATAGAGGGGTTTTGAAATTTTCTACCAATCCCTGTGTGTACAATGGCGTGTTCAGACATTTTGGTAAGTTCTTTACCGCGAAATTTTATGGAACCTTCGGTAGCCTTTGTTTTACCGCAGATTAAATCCAGCACTGTTGTTTTACCTGCACCATTGGGTCCGATAATTACCCGAATTTCTTCTTCCTCGACGTAAAACGAAAGGTTATTCACTGCCTTAAAACCATCAAACGAAACGCTTAGGCCCTCTACGGAAAGTACGAAATCTTTTTGAGACATGTCTAACCCTCCTGTCCACTTGCAAGTGCTTCACTACTGGCACGGCGACTTGCTTCGTAATTACTGCGAATTTTTGTGTAGGTTTTTCGAATGAAAGGATCAATTTGATTTTTATAGAGGCCGGCTAAACCATCAGGGAAAGCCATAACAACACCAATAAAGAGTGCACCCATTGCAAACAACCAAAGTTCAGGGAAGGATTCTGAAAAAGTCGTTTTGGCCCAATTGACAACCAGTGTGCCGTATACGGCACCGATTATGGACATGCGTCCGCCTACTGCACAGAAAATTACCATTTCGATTGAAGGCACGATGCCGACGAAGGAAGGTGACATAAAACCAACTTGCAGGGTAAACATCGCACCGCCGATAGCAGAAAACATCGCACCCATGCAGAACACAAATATTTTAAAGTTAGAGACGTCGTAACCGGTGAAACGTACACGGTCCTCGCGCTCACGCATGGCAAGAAGAATGCGACCGAGTTTGCTCTTTCTGACATATTGCGCGAAGAGCAAACAGGCAAATAGCAAGGCGGCGTTAACAAAATAAAGAATAAATTTGGCCGAATCAGTACGAATATCCCAACCCAGCAAGGTACGTAAATCAGTGATACCGTTTACGCCGCCGGTATAACCCTGCTGACCGATAATGAGGATGGTGAGGATTGATGCAATGGCCTGTGTAATAATCGCAAAGTAAACTCCGCCCACGCGACGTTTAAACATTGCAACACCAATGATGTAGGCAAAAATTGTTGGGACAACTAAAACTGCAATTAGCGCGAACGGTAAGTTGTAGAAGGGCTCCCAAAACCAGGGTAATTCTGTCAACTGATTCCAATCCATAAAATCAGGTATGCCAGGTGTCGATTGAATTTTTGTGCTCTCGGGATCAGAGGCTTCCAGTTTTAAAAACATGGCCATGCAATAACCGCCTAAACCAAAAAACACGCCTTGGCCTAAACTTAAAATGCCACCGTAACCCCAGCACAAAACCAAGCCCATTGCGACAAAGGCATAAGTTAAATATTTTCCAACCAGATTAAGTCGGAAAATATCCAGGGACAGTGGCAAGACAAGCAGAATAACGGCAGCAAGAATTAAAAAATTAATGATGTCCTGGCGCGGTAAAAAGGCTCTGAGATTTTGTTTCGACATAGTACAACCCTCCAACTAGTGACGAATTTTCAAAGCGAATAAACCTTGTGGTCGCAACATCAAAATGCCGACGACGAAGAGCAAGGTTAGGACTTTGGCCATGGAACCACTGAGGAAAAATTCCATCGTGGACTGCGATTGTGAAATGGTGAATGCCGAAGCGACAGTACCCAATAGACTTTGAGCGCCGCCAAAAACGACAACCAGAAAAGTGTCGACGATATAAAGTTGTCCCGCTGTTGGACCGGTTGAGCCGACCATGGTAAAAGCACTTCCTGCAACACCGGCAATACCGCAACCCAGCGCAAAAGTAACGCGGTCTGTTTTCTCTGTGTTAATGCCCACCGCACCTGCCATCGGTCTGTTCTGTACCACGGCACGCACCTGTGAACCCCAGCGGGATTTATACATGAGGAAATAAAGTGAAACGGATATTGCGATAGTTAAGCCCATCACAAACAATCCATTGATGGGGATTTCAATCATGTCAGACATGGGCACCGAACCCATCAACCAATCGGGTAGCGTTACACCCACTTCGCGTGCACCAAAAACCGAGCGATAAATCTGTTGCAAAATTAAACTCAAACCCCAAGTGGCTAATAGCGTATCCAGCGGGCGTTTATAGAGATGACGAATTAAGCCCCATTCCACCAGGGCACCCAGTGCGGCGGTTGCGAAAAACGCCAAGATCATTGCAACAAAAAAGTAAATTCCAAATAAACTCGGCAAGAACGAAGAAAAAAGATTGGAAGTGATGTAAGTGATGTAAGCACCGAGAATCATAAACTCGCCGTGGGCCATATTGATTACGCCCATTTGGCCGAAGATGATGGCGAGGCCCAAAGCCATCAGCACAAATACCGAGAAAAGAATGAGGCCTGCAAAACCTTGCATGGCAAATATCGAAATCAATTCCGATGTAGTGTAGTCAGCGAACATGGGGCGCTCCTGTTTTACTGCTTAAGGGTGACTGCTTAATCTTGCTAATAAACGTGTGCTTTAAACCTAAACAAAAAATTCAAACTGGCAGTGAGGCGCGGGCTGAACATTCAGCCCGCCTTAGCGCTTATTGATAACCTTCGGGGAAGGGATCGGGTTCCATCAACTCTTCCGTTTCGTAAACCACTTTGTATTGACCATCTTTCCCTGCGAGACCAATTCGTGTTTTGGACCAAAGGTGGTGGTTCTCGTGAATTCGTACGTAACCTTCAGGTGCAGTTTTGAGTTCAATCCCTGGCGAAGCTTCCTTGATTTTATCGATATCAAACGAACCTGCTTTTTCGACAGCGGCTTTCCATAACCATGGGCCGAGATAAGCTGCTTGCGTGACATCACCGATTACGATGTCCTTACCCCACATTTCCTTAAACGCCGCAACGAAAGCTTTGTTATTGGCATTGTCGAGACTTTGGAAATATTTCATTGCTGCATAAGCACCAACGATGTTTTCCCCACCGATACCACGAATTTCATCTTCAGTAACAGAAATTGTGAGCAACACAGGTTTTTCTTTAGTCATATCAATGCCGGCTGCTTTTAATTGTTTGTAAAACGCAACGTTAGAACCGCCTACAACGATTGCGTAAATAACATCAGGTTTTTTCAATTTAATTTTGTTTATAACCGAATTAAATTGCGTATGGCCGAGTGGGTAGTATTCTTCGCCAACAACCTTCAAACCAAGTTTTTCAATGTGCTTACGAGCGATCTTGTTTGAAGTTCGAGGCCAAATGTAATCTGAACCCAGCAAGAAAAATTTCTTCGCGCCTTTTTCTCTTACAACCCAATCAATACCCGCAATAATTTGTTGCGTGGCTTCTTGACCGGTGTAAATAACATTTGGCGATTCTTCTAGACCTTCATAGAAAGTGGGGTAGTACAACATACCGTTATATTGTTCAAAAACCGGTAATACAGCTTTACGCGATGCGGAAGTCCAGCAACCAAATACTGCCGCAACTTTATCGTTTACAAGTAATTTACGAGATTTTTCCGCAAAGGTAGGCCAGTCACTGGCACCGTCCTCCTGGATGTACTTGATTTTTCTTCCAAGTACACCGCCCATTGCATTGATTTGGTCAATAGCTAATTTCTCTGCTTGTACCGAACCGGTTTCGCTGATTGCCATAGTTCCTGTAACGGAATGCAAAATTCCGACAGTAACCTCGGAGTCAGTGACTGCGAGGCCAGTGGTATTCACCTCTGCAGTTGGGGGTGCAGAAAAAACCAAACTGGAACTGAGTAACAGGGATGCACTGGTTAAAGCGAGCTTTCGAATGAAAGATCGCTTGCCAGGTTGCGAACAATTTGATGTGTAATGAGTAGCGTGCATAGCGAGTCCTCACATGAATGTCATGAACAATTTGCGTTGGAACTTCGAAAAGTAGCAACGCGTGAATGTGTTGGTGCCAGTATGTGAGCTTGACCGCTAGAGGAAAATTCGCAGATGTACGCAAGGTACTACGTCATTTTACGCATATCCGCATTCACATCGTGATGCTAGTGTCAGAAAGCAAAACCATTTCTACTTAAGTGGTATGTAAATCGCAGCAACTTGGGTTCCGGGAGACTAAACGAGGCACTTTGGGCTGTGTTTTGAAATAGGGCGGATGATATTTAGAAAACTTGGTGCAAAACGATGCAAGAACCTTACATGTTCACTAGTTTGGTGCGACACAGTCAATTCTCGTAATGCAAAGGCATAAAACAAACTATGAATGCCACTCAAAAGATTTTCAGAGTTAGGCGGAGTTATAACCAGTGGGTTAATAATCAAACGCTTGAAGACTATGCCTTGCGTTTTACCGCTAAGAAAGCGCGTAAGTGGTCGCCGTTTCAGGTTGCAAATACTGCTCTTGGTGCAATTTCCTTTTTGGCTCTGGAAGCAATTGGCGGTGCGATAACCCTAAGTTTTGGTTTTGATAATGCAGCAATTGCCATTCTGATAGTGAGTGTACTCATTCTTTTGGCGGGCTTGCCAATTTGCTATTACGCCGCGACCTATGGAGTAGATATTGATCTTCTAACACGCGGAGCAGGTTTCGGCTACATTGGCTCCACCGCAACATCGCTAATTTATGCCTCCTTTACGTTTATATTTTTTGCATTGGAAGCGGCCATTATGGCAATGGTGCTGGAGTTGATGTTCAATTTACCTTTAGCAATTGGCTATGTGTTGTGTTCGGTAATCGTTCTTCCTGTGGTGACACACGGCATAACTATGATCAGTCGATTTCAGATGTGGACCCAACCCTTGTGGGTTGCCTTGCAGATACTGCCTTTTATTTGGTTGCTGACTCACGAGTGGTCTTTGGTTGAGGATTGGAGTCAATTTGAAGGTTTTGAAAATCAAACACCAGGGAAAGTGAATCTCATTTATTTTGGTGCAGCATCAGCGGTGCTCTTTTCACTTGTTGCGCAAATTGGGGAACAAGTCGATTACTTACGATTTTTACCCGAAAAAACCCAGCACAACACCAAACGTTGGTGGTTCGCGTTACTAAGTGCAGGGCCAGGATGGATATTGTTGGGCGGCCTAAAAATATTTATTGGTTCATTTTTAGCGTATGTCGCATTACAAAATGGAATCAGTGTTGAAAACGCTTCGGATCCAGCGCGCATGTACACAGTTGCATTTGGTTACTTTATAAGTAAACCAGAAGTGGCTTTAGCCGTCGCTGGCATATTTGTGATTGTTTCACAACTAAAAATCAATGTGACAAATGCTTACGCGGGCTCAATTGCCTGGTCCAATTTTTTTTCCCGTTTAACCCACAGTCATCCTGGACGCGTTGTTTGGCTTGTTTTTAATGTTGCGATTGCCTTATTGCTTATGGAGATCGGTGTCTATCACGCCTTCGAAGACACTCTGGGAATTTACGGTATTGTTGCAGTGGCGTGGGTAGGAGCATTGGTCGCAGATCTGGTAGTGAATAAACCCTTGGGATTGAGCCCAAACTATATTGAGTTTCGACGCGCCTATTTGCACGATATTAATCCGGTCGGGGTGGGGGCGATGCTTATTGCCAGTGCCTCGGGAATTTTGTGTTATCTCGAACTGTTCGGTGTCTATGCGAAAGCGCTAGCGCATTTTCTCACCTTAGCAATTGCTTTCATCTTGGTGCCCTTGTTGGCGATTTTTACAAAAAGTCGATTTTATATTGCGCGACCACCTGAAGTTGTTTTGAGCGATAAAACGCAAATGAACGCAGAATGCACCTGTTGTATTTGCCAAAATAATTTTGAAAATGAAGATATGGCATGGTGTCCGGCCTACGATGGTGCGATTTGTTCATTATGTTGCTCTCTGGATAGTCGCTGTCAGGATTCCTGTAAAGATGTTAAAAAACTACCTGAGATATTTCTGGATATCGCGGACTATATTTTGCCAGCCCGAATTTCTTCTCTGTTAAGTTCGCGTTTTGTACAGTTTGCAATTTTGACTTTAATAATTGGTTTGATTACAGGTGTGCTCTTATCCCTGGTGTACTCAAATGCCTACACCGGTGAAGATCAAATTGACAATCTTTTAGCCAGTACTCTTTGGAAAGTGTTTTTTATCCTAATGATTATAGCGGGCGTTATTGTTTGGTTATTTGTGCTTGCACACGAAAGTAAACTGGTCGCACAGGAAGAGTCTCAGCGTCAGAATCGCTTGTTTATGGATGAAATTGATGCACACAAGGAAACCGATAAAGAATTACAGAAAGCAAAAGAAAAAGCCGAAGCGGCGAACAATGCAAAAAGCCGTTACCTAACCGGGATCAGCCACGAGTTACGAACACCACTCAATTCCATTCTTGGGTACGCACAATTGCTGGAGGCAGACAGCGATGTACCAGAAAGCAAAAGACAAAAGCTCGCGATAATACGGCGCAGCGGAGAACATCTCGCCGATTTAATAGAAGGGCTCTTGGATATTTCTAAAATTGAAGCCGGAAAGTTAGATATCCACAAAGATTTTGTTCGTATCGCTCCGATGCTTGATCAACTCGTACAGATGTTTCGATTACAAGCTGAAAAGAAAGGTTTGTACTTTCATTATATTTGTGAATCGCGATTACCGGAGTTCATTTCAACAGATGAAAAACGACTGCGACAGATTCTCATTAATTTATTAAACAACGCCGTTAAGTTTACTGAAGAAGGTGGAGTCAGTTTTAGCTTAAGTTATCGCAATCATGTGGCTGAATTTCGAATCACCGATACAGGCCGTGGTATTCCGGAAAATGAGATTGAAAGAATTTTTCGCCCCTTTGAACGTTTGCAAACGCCTGGGCGACCTGCAGTAGCAGGGACAGGATTGGGGCTCACGATTACACGTTTATTAGTGGATATTCTCGGCGGTGAAATTCAGGTAGACAATAATCCAGACGGTGGTGTGACCTTCACCGTGTGGTTAATGCTTTCGCGGGTGGATGTTGCGGAAACGGAAATCAATACACAAACACAACGTATTTACGGATATAAAGGCGAACGCAAAACCTTGATAGTTGTTGATGATGATGCGTCGCATCGCGGTTTGATCAGTGATTGTTTGTCGCCACTTGGTTTTTCTGTTGTTGAGGCTGCCGATGCAAATATGTGCCTACAAGCCTGTCAGGACTACTACCCGGATTTGTTTATGTTAGATATTTCTATGCCGGGAATGGACGGCGTTGAATTGGCATCCACATTGCGCAACGCAGGTTGCAAAAATCCGATCATAATGATTTCTGCTTTGGCAACGGCAGTATCTGATAGAGAAAAAGCTTTGCAAAATAAATCATCAATTGTTCCTTACGATGATTACATTGTAAAACCCTTAAGAGTATCCAATCTATTAGACAAGCTAGCTTTGCACTTGCAACTCGAGTGGGTCTATGAATTGAAGTTTAATGTTGAAAAATCCAAGACTTTGATGAAACAAGCGCTTAGTCCTTCAAAACAGGGCTTACAAATTGACAACGAAACTGTGCAAGAGCTCATGCAGTTGGCCGACATTGGGCATTTGTCCGCGCTTAAAAGAAAAATAGAAGAGCTTGAAAAAACAAATTCAGGTGACGAAGCTTTTATTCAAGCAATGAAGCAATTTATCAATGAACTAAATTTTGAAAGTATATTGGACTTGTTGCGTTTGTATATGCAGCAAAAAGTCGTATGAGGTTTGAAATGAATCGAGTTAGCGCCGTCAGTAAAGACATTGTGCTTGTTGTGGATGATTCCGCAGAAACAGTCGGCATGTTGAATGAAACACTGGAAAAAGCAGGGATGACTAGTTTGGTGGCTTTGGAAGGCAGACAAGCGATTAATATTGCACGCAAGATGCTCCCGGATTTAATTCTACTGGATGCGGTGATGCCGAACATGGATGGTTTTGAAGTTTGTCGAAAATTAAAAAGCGATGCAGAGCTTCGTTCAACACCAGTTATTTTTATGACTGGCTTAAAAGATTCAGAAAGTGTTGTAAAAGGTTTTGAGGCGGGCGGTGTTGATTACATCACTAAACCCATTTCTACAGTCGAATTGCTGGCTCGCATTCGTGTGCATCTCGCGAATGCACGACTCACACAAAGTGCTCAATCGGCCCTTGATGCGACTGGACAGTACATGTTTGCGGTAAACCGCGACGGCGAGGTGCTTTGGACAACACCTCAAGTAAATCAATTATTTGAAACAGCAAGTTCGCAATCCTGGTTGGATGAATCCCTATGTATTGAATTGGCCAATTGGTTAAAGCATTCACCCAATATTGGGATGGGAGTGAATTTAAATGCGCCCAATGTTGCTTTGAGGGTAGTTTTACTGGGAAACAATAAGCCAGATGAATATTTACTTCGCTTGGTGGATACCAATAAGCCAGGTGAAGCGGAAATTTTAAAGCGCGCCTTACCTTTAACCGGGCGTGAAGCTGAAGTATTGTTGTGGATTGCGCGCGGAAAAACCAACCGTGATATAGGACAGATTCTGGGTACTAGTCCACGCACAGTTAATAAACACCTCGAGCAGGTTTATAAAAAATTGGGGGTAGAAAACCGTACTGCTGCTGCCGCCAAAGCCTTGATGCATTTGGGCTTATAAAAAGCAGTGCCCTATGGTTGAGCCTAAAAGCACACCAAAAAGAACAAACGGCCTCACTTTTTAGCAAATACGCACAATAATAGTGCTTTGTGATAAGTCGGTGCGTCTTTATGAATCACAAAGGTGCATATATACTTTACAAGGTAAACACGCATTGAGTGAGTAAATTTCAAACAATAAAAAACACTTTATAAATCAGTAGCTTGTCGTGAATATTTCCTTACTGGATTGCAGTAAAAAAAGGTTGGCATCAATTCTGCCTTTGTGCTGAGTGCCACGGTATGTTTGCACGTCTCGTCGAGTCTGCATACCGCACTAAACCAAAAAGATAATTCTGCAAAGCCAGAGGAGACATTTGATAATGAATAAAATCATTAAAAAAACAGGTATCGTGCTAGGGGCGGCGCTGTTCAGCATGACAGCCTATGTTGCTCAAGCCGCCGATACGATTAAAGTTGGCGTTCTTCATTCCTTGTCAGGCACCATGGCCATCAGTGAAACCACTTTGAAAGACACTGTGTTGATGATGGTTGAAGATCAAAATGCAAAAGGGGGCTTGTTAGGTAAGAAACTGGAAGCAGTCGTTGTTGACCCTGCTTCAAACTGGCCACTCTTTGCTGAAAAAACCAAAGAATTGATTGAAAAAGAAAAAGTCGATGTGATTTTTGGATGCTGGACTTCAGTATCACGTAAATCTGTATTGCCCGTTATTGAAGAATTGAATGGCTTACTTTTCTACCCCGTTCAATATGAAGGTGAAGAGTCTTCCAAAAACGTTTTCTATACCGGTGCGGCGCCAAACCAGCAAGCCATTCCAGCTGTTGACTACTTGATGAGTGAAGAGGGTGGTTCTGTTAAGCGTTGGGTATTAGAAGGAACTGACTATGTTTACCCTCGCACTACTAACAAAATTCTTGAGCAATATTTGTTGAGCAAAGGTGTAAAACCAGCCGATATTTCCATCAACTATACGCCTTTTGGTCATGCTGATTGGCAAACGCGTGTGGCAGAAATTAAAAAGTTTGGATCAGCAGGTAAGAAAACCGCTGTTGTTTCAACTATTAACGGTGATGCTAACGTACCCTTTTACAAAGAGTTAGGTAATGCCGGTATTTCTGCAGAAGATATTCCTGTTGTTGCCTTTTCTGTCGGTGAAGAAGAATTGAGTGGCTTTGATACCTCTCCTCTTGTTGGCCACTTGGCTGCATGGAACTATTTCATGAGTGTTGATGACAAGGCTAATGATGAGTTTATTGCAAAATGGCACAAGTTCATTAAGAACGAAGATCGTGTCACTAACGACCCAATGGAAGCGACATACATTGGCTTCAAAGCCTGGGCGAAAGCAGTAGAAAAAGCCAAGTCTGTTGAAGTGGACAAAGTGCGTGCTGCTATGTATGGCATTAAAGTGCCTAACTTGACCGGTGGTATTGCAGAAGTCTTACCTAACCATCACTTCACCAAGCCTGTATTGATTGGCGAGATTCAAGAAGATGGACAGTTTGAAATTGTATGGCAAACCGAAGGTGAAGTACCTGGAGATGCGTGGACTGACTTCTTACCTGAGTCTGCAAAGATTATTTCTGACTGGAAAGATCCAAAGGTCAACTGTGGTAATTACAACACTGAAACTAAAAAATGTTCAGGTCAAAATTTCTAAGATTTTAAAAATTATTAGTTAAACATTGAGGAAGTTTGGCAAGGAAGCCATGAAGGAAAAAAGAGGCCTTGTTGGGATAAGTTGTACGGCAAGGCCTTCTTTTTGCGATACGCACAAACGAAAAAGCGGATAACAATGAAAGCCAGCATAAAAATTACCGCACTCGGTATTTTACTTCTGCTTGCCTGGGGGATTTGTGCCCAGGAGTCAGAGGGTGAAACCTTATTAGATTCTTCTCAAACGCCTGAGACGTTTGTTACTTTAGTGCCCGATTTAAATGCTCGATCCTTTGGTGCAAAAGAAAAAGCGATTGAAGCATTGTTTGAAATCAAAGATCCTCGTGTACTGCCTACATTTAAAGCCATGCTAGATGGAAAGCTACACTATCGTAAAAAAGACAAAGTGATAGTGATTGCTGATAAAGTCGAAGATGGCGTTCTGATTTTTGATGTCATTAGTCAACAGGAGTTGGGTGTTGTTGGTAAACGAAAAACAAAGAAAATCAGTATCAACAACAAATTGAGGAATGTCTTAAAAACCTCAATTGCAGTACTTGAATTAACCGACTCTGATAAAAACGTTCGCTTGCAGTCGGCAAAAAATCTTCTGAAAGATCCTGATAAAGATTTGTTGCCTCTTCTGGAAAAAACGTCAGAAGCTGAGGAATCTTCAAGCGTAAAACATTTGCTCGATGTAGCGATTGCCCTGATCAAGATAAACAATGAAGATCAAAAACAACGTTTAGATTCCGTGGAAATTCTTGGAGGTTCTGTAGAGCCTGAAGCGGTAAACGCCTTGAGAAAATTAGTGCTGCTTGATGATGAAGGCGCCTATCTAGAAAGTGATTTGAAGGTTGCTGAACTGGCAGCAATGAAATTGCGATCCGTAGATACCAAATTAGCAATGTATCGTACAGCCCAGAATTTATTTTTTGGTTTTAGCTTGGGCTCTGTCTTGTTGTTGGCAGCAATTGGCCTCGCTATTACTTTTGGTGTTATGGGTGTCATCAATATGGCGCACGGTGAAATGATTATGATCGGCGCTTATACGACATTTTTTATTCAATCGTGGATGCCCAATCACATAGAGATTTCTCTTTTTATCGCCATACCCGCAGCATTTTTAGTTTCGGGTGCAGTGGGCGTAGTGATAGAACGTTTGGTTATCCGTCATCTTTATGGGCGGCCCCTCGATACGCTACTCGCCACCTTTGGTGTAGGCCTTATTTTGCAACAGGCAGCGCGCACCTATAACTCAAACAACGTTCCGGTGAAAACGCCAGACTGGTTAAGCAGCGCGTGGGCGCCGAATGGCGCAATTTCATTTAATTTTAATCGCATTTATATTTTGATCTTTGCTCTAATTGTTTTGTTTTCACTTGCGGTTTTATTGAAAAAAACCCTATTTGGTTTGCAAATGCGTGCGGTTACACAAAACCGGCCCATGGCTACCTCTATGGGAATAAAACAAAATTGGGTGGACGCGATGACTTTTGGTTTGGGTTCAGGCATAGCAGGTATTGCTGGCGTGGCATTAAGCCAAATTACCAATGTCGGGCCAAATCTGGGCAGCACTTACATTATTGATTCCTTTATGGTTGTGGTGTTCGGTGGTGTGGGAAGTCTGATAGGCACATTCTTTGGCGCCTTGGGATTGGGTGTGATTAACAAATTCCTGGAGCCAACGTTTGGTGCAGTGGTGGGTAAAATAATCGTGTTAATTTTTATTATCTTGTTTATCCAGTGGCGACCGCGCGGGTTATTTGCGCTTAAAGGTCGATTTGTGGAGGATTAATCATGCAGCATCGTTCAGTCCTCCTAAAAATATTGCAATCAAGTCACGGTACAACACTGATCACTGTACTTGTTGCCGCAATCGTCATTATTCCCCTATTAAATATTTTTGTACCCGAAAGCTCGGTATTTCATGTCCCGACTTTTACTGTGACAGTGTTGGGTAAATATTTATGCTATGCCTTGCTCGCATTGGCTTTGGATTTGGTGTGGGGTTATTGCGGCATTCTAAGTTTAGGCCACGGCGCTTTTTTTGCTTTGGGTGGTTATGCCATGGGCATGTATCTCATGCGGCAAATTGGCGATCGCGGCGTATACGGTAATCCGCTTCTACCTGATTTTATGGTCTTTTTAAATTGGAAAGAATTGCCGTGGTATTGGTATGGATTCGACAATGGCATTTTTGCCATGCTCATGGTGATGATTGTGCCGGGCATACTCGCATTTGTATTTGGTTGGCTCGCGTTCCGTTCGCGTGTCACGGGTGTTTATCTCAGTATTATGACGCAAGCACTCACCTATGTATTGATGCAAGCCTTTCTTTTAAACGACTTTGGTTTTGGTGGTAATAACGGCTTCACTGATTTTAAAGATATTTTCGGCTTAGATGTGCAATCTGATTCCACGCGACTCGCGCTATTTGTCGCTTCCGGTGCCTTGCTGATAGGCGCGTACTTTCTCTGTAAGTTTGTAACGGAAAGTAAAATGGGGCGGGTGCTAGTCAGTATTCGCGATGCTGAGAGCCGTGCACGTTTTCTTGGATATCGTGTTGAACATTACAAGCTTTTTGTCTTTGTATTATCTGCAATGTTGGCGGGTATTGCGGGTGCCTTGTTTGTACCTCAGGCGGGAATTATCAATCCAACGCAATTTGAACCGGTATTTTCCATTGAAGTCGTTATTTGGGTTGCCTTGGGTGGACGAGGCACGCTATACGGGGCAATCATTGGTGGCCTGGTAGTGAATTACACTAAATCTTTTTACACCGGCGCGATGCCAGAAATGTGGTTGTTTGTGCTTGGAGGAATATTTGTTGTTTCAACAATTTATGCGAACAAAGGTGTTATCGTTGGTGTAATTTTATCAGTGCTCGCTATCAGTATTTTTGAGCCAATTGCAAAACTTTTTTCAGAAAGCCATTACCAATTTATTTTGTTGGCTGTGGTTTATGCAGTACTTTTTTTATCGGCAATGTATTTCGACAGGCTCTCTGCGCTTGCCAAGAACAAAATAGCGAACACAGCCTGGTATTTTAAACTGGTAGGTTCAAATGATGAGGCGGAGGTAAACCAATGACAGTTACCAACGCATCCCCAGACATTCAAAGTATTTTGTACTTAAACGGCGTGACCAAATCGTTTGATGGTTTCAAGGCCATCAATAACTTATCCCTGGATATTGCTCCCGGCGAATTGCGCGCGATTATCGGGCCGAACGGTGCTGGCAAAAGTACCATGATGGATATTATTACCGGTAAAACTAAACCCGATCAGGGTGAGGTGCGTTTTAAAGATAACATTGATCTGACCCGCCATGACGAAGCCGATATTGCAAATATGGGCATAGGGAGAAAATTTCAAAAACCCACAGTAATCGAAAGCTTGAGTGTCTGGGAAAACCTTGATTTGGCGCTCGCTGGTAATCGGGGTGTGTGGCAAACCTTGTTTTTTAATTTGGCAGGCAAGCAGCGTGAACGGATTGACGAAATACTCTATCTGATTGGCTTAAGGGAAAAGCGTGATGCCTTGGCAAAGAACTTAAGTCATGGACAAAAGCAGTGGCTGGAAATTGGAATGTTGATCATTCAGGAACCTGAAGTACTACTTGTTGATGAACCTGCTGGCGGGATGACGGATTATGAAACAATGGAAACCGCGCGCTTACTCAAAGACATCAGTAAAAATCACTCGGTGATTGTGGTAGAACACGATATGGAATTCGTACGCGCACTTGAATGTCGTGTCACGGTTTTACATGAAGGTTCAGTACTTGCTGAAGGTTCGCTCGACAAAGTCAGCGCAAATCAGCAAGTCATCGAAGTATATTTGGGTAGGTAGTTTCCAGAGGGTTGGTGGGAAGTCCTTTAAAAAACGCGCCGTGAACCCATCCATAGGGGCTCGACACCGGCATCCTTGCCGGGTTTCCGCTAGCAGTTTTTGCTGTTAGTAATTTTACGAAGCATGATCTGAGCGTAGTGCTTCTGGGTGTGGTTTTTAAACCGTCACTTCAGGGACGAAGTGACGGAGCTACAGGGATGTATTCATGCGTTTTCAAAACCACGCCCAGAAGCGCTACGCGACAACAAAGAGATGATCTAAAAATGTTAACTGCAACAAACATTGATTTATTTTATGGGGCGAGCCAGGCACTGGCTGAAGTCAGTCTTGAAGCCAAACAAGGTGAAATCACCTGCATCCTCGGACGCAACGGTGTCGGTAAAACCAGCTTGATGCAAGCAATAACCGGCCGACACCCTGTAAACAGCGGCAGCGTAATTTGGGATGGCAAAAACATTACAACACTTTCCGCTGCTGACCGCGCGCGAATGGGTATTGCTTACGTCCCTCAGGGCCGACAAATTTTTTCGCAGTTAACCGTGCTGGAAAATATGCAAAGCGGCTACGCTTGTTTGCCCCGAAGCGAAAGAAAAATTAAAGATGAAATTTATGATTTATTTCCGGTATTGAGAAAAATGTTGCGCCGTCGCGGCGGTGATTTATCTGGTGGCCAACAACAACAACTTTCAATTGCGCGTGCACTTGTTACACAGCCGAAAATTTTAATTCTTGATGAACCCACTGAAGGAATTCAACCTTCAATCATTAAAGACATTCACAAAGTGATAACTTATCTTCGTCAGCAAGGTGATATGGCAATTATTCTGGTTGAGCAGTACTTTGAGTTTGCGCGAGATCTGGGGGACTGTTATTCCGTAATGGATCGAGGTGTAGTCACCGTTAGTGGCAAAGTATCTGAAATGGATGAACAAAAAGTGCGTTCTTTTCTTACTGTTTAAATCGCTTTTTATTTTAGCCAGAGGTTTCGGGTTGGGGGCAGAGGTACCCGAAACACGCTGTGAATACATCCCTGTACGCTCTCCGTCGGCTTCCTGCCTCCGAAGGTTTCGGGTACCTCTGCCCCCAACCCAAAACCTCTGGCTGGTCCGTAAACCCCCTCAATTTGATTTTAAATTCACGACTTTTTTAAGCTTGTTCTGCCCTCAGAGCCTTTCTTTTTTCCTGTGCAATTTTCTGGTGCGCCTCCCGTGAGCTATTTTGGTGTTTATGCACTATAAATGTGCATAAGCAGTTTTTTTATCGATTATAAATAGTTTCAGATTTACTCAACTCATTGATAAATAAGTGTTTATTAATCTTGGCGTGGAAAGTGCTAAAAGAAGGCAAGCTCGTTTTACGCATATGAATCAAGCTAACACAAAACTAAAAATTATCCTTTGGAGGACGCAAATGAAAACTTCTAAAAAATTACTTGCTGGCGCTATTGCTGCTTCTGTAATGAGCTTGGGCGCGGTTGCTCCGGTTGCACAAGCTGAAGTCAGCGGTTCTATTGGTATCGCTAACATGTACTACTGGCGTGGTCATGACTTGGGGGCAGGTGATGCTTCTGTAAATGGCGGTATTGAATTTAGCGGAAACGGAATGTACGGCGGTATGTGGGCGGGTTCCGGTGATATCGTGAATGGTCAAGAGTATGACTTGTACATCGGATACGGCGGCGGCGATCCCGATGCTTTCAATTTTGATGTGAGTGTTTGGAGTTACGCTTACCCCGCTACAAATGTTGCACCTGGTGATTTGGCTGAAGTAGTGGTTGGCTTAGGTTTTGGCCCAGTTTCTTTCACTTATTACGAAGGTATTGCTGACCTTGAAGATTACAACTATTTCACTTTGGGATTGAGCATAGACAAATACTCTTTCACTTACGGCAAGCATGAAGATGACAGTGGTCTCGGTGCTCACTTTGATATCGGCTATGCGGTCACAGATAACCTCGGCATTACTTTAGGTTTGACTGTTGATGATGAAGATGGAACTTTACCTGATGAGCCTTTGTTTGTTGTGGGCTACAGCATCCCGCTTGAGTAATGATCTCCACCAAAAAGCTGAAGCACAAGCTTCAGCTTTTTTAACCCTTAAATAAAACCAATAAGGAGCAGCCAGATGAAATTAATTACTGCTGTTATCAAGCCTTTTAAGCTGGATGCCGTACGTGAAGCGTTATCGGAAATCGGTGTACAAGGCATTACTGTTACGGAAGTTAAAGGATTCGGCCGTCAGAAAGGGCACACTGAGTTGTATCGTGGTGCTGAGTATGTTGTGGATTTTTTGCCAAAAACAAAATTGGAAGTAGCGATTGCAGACGATCAGGTTGATTCAGTCGTCGACACAATTAGTAAGGCGGCCCACAGCGGCAAAATTGGCGATGGAAAAATTTTCGTTTCCTCGCTCGAACAAGTGGTACGCATACGCACCGGTGAAACCGGCGATGATGCGCTCTAAAAGTATAACTAAGTAGAATCCTTAAACCCGGAGAACTGCTATGGAACAATCAATTTTTGAACTGCAGTACGCCCTCGATACTTTTTATTTTTTAGTATCAGGCGCACTGGTAATGTGGATGGCTGCTGGCTTTGCTATGTTGGAGTCAGGTCTTGTCCGCGCTAAAAACACAACTGAAATTTTAACCAAGAATGTCGCGTTATTTGCAATTGCCTGCATCATGTATTTCGTTTGCGGTTATGCATTTATGTACGGTGGTGACTTCTTTCTTTCAACAATTACAGGCGACGGAGCTCTACTTTTAGATGCTGAGGGCGCTGTTGTTGGTCTCGTTGATGAGCCTGCTACGTATGCCCCTGCAGCAGACTTTTTCTTCCAGGTCGTCTTTGTTGCAACCGCAATGTCGATAGTTTCAGGTGCAGTTGCTGAACGTATGAAACTGTGGTCCTTCTTAATTTTTGCCGTTGTAATGACTGGATTTATTTATCCATTTGAAGGTGGCTGGACTTGGGGTAATGGAGTTGCTGGTTCCGTCGGAGAATGTGGTGTATTCGGTTTATATTCTCTCGGTGGTATAGATGAAGGCGACTGTGCAGGAATCACTTCTTTTGCTTGGAGCGACTTCGCTGGCTCGGGAATTGTTCACATGTCGGGTGCAGCAGCTGCGCTTGCTGGTGTTTTAGTTCTTGGTGCACGTAAAGGTAAATACGGGCCTAATGGAGAAGTCAACGCGATTCCTGGTGCTAATCTACCGCTTGCGACCTTAGGTATGTTTATTCTCTGGCTGGGATGGTTTGGGTTCAACGGTGGATCTGTCTTGGCAACCTCAACTGTTGAAAATGCAAATGCTGTCGCTGTTGTATTTATGAACACCAATGCAGCAGCTTCAGGTGGTTTAGTTGCCGCTTTGATAATTGCTCGTATATTGTTTGGAAAAGCAGATTTGACCATGGCTCTTAACGGCGCTTTGGCAGGACTTGTAGCAATTACAGCTGAACCTTCTACACCAACTGCATTTCAAGCCACTATATTCGGTATGGTTGCGGGCATACTTGTTGTGTTCAGTATCATCTTTTTTGACAAGCTTAAAATTGATGATCCAGTTGGTGCTATCTCCGTTCACGGTGTTGTTGGTTTGCTTGGCTTGCTTCTTGTGCCTGTTACCAATGGTGATTCAGCATCTTTTGGTGGCCAGATTGTTGGCGCTTTAACCATCTTCGTATGGGTGTTTGTGACCAGCTTAATTGCTTGGATTGCAATCAAAGCCATCATCGGTGTGCGCGTATCGGAAGAAGAAGAATTCGATGGTGTGGATATTTCCGAGTGTGGAATGGAAGCCTACCCAGAATTCACTTCTGGTGGCAGCAACTAATTTTCCTCATCTCAATTGACGACACAAGTCATGTAGATATTTTAGGGGGCCTCGGCCCCCTCTTTTATCTTTAAGCTCCTCGTTTTGTAATCCACCTTTGTAATTGCCTTGCTTAGGGTGTAAATTTATCCCCCTTAAATAACAATAAACACATGGTGCAATAATAGGTGGACTATGAAATTAATAACCGCTGTAATCAAACCTTTTAAATTAGATGATGTTCGCAATGCCTTGTCAGAAATTGGTGTACAGGGCATGACCGTCACCGAAGTTAAAGGTTTTGGTCGACAAAAGGGGCATACTGAACTTTATCGAGGTGCGGAGTATGTCATCGATTTTTTGCCCAAGGTAAAAATTGAGTTGGTATTGGGGGATGATCAAGTTGACCCTGCTGTTGAAGCGATCAGTAAAGCAGCACAAACCGGTAAAATTGGTGATGGCAAAATATTTATCACGCCCTGTGAAGAAGTGATCCGTATTCGCACTGGCGAAACGGGTGTCGACGCGGTCTAATATTAAACAGACCATTTGATGGGGCTGAACAATATTTGTACAGCCCTTTCCCGCTCTAAGTTACCATGTTTGTCAGTGTTTACTTACTAATCAAATCAGAATTGGCAACACCCCGGCAGTATTTCAAAAAACTACAATAACTTCGCATTTCTCCCTTCAGTCTATCTAGAACAAAAAAAACTAAAAAAATACTCTTTTACAAGCTGACGATGTTTGTGGCTTGGACTATAAATTATCCACCTAAACAACAAATCTTTGGTGAACAAAAAGGGATAACGAAATGAGTGATAGCGATACAGTCGAACTTGATTCGCATGAGCTAGAGGATAGCGCGCCCACTGAAGAGTGGCTACAGTCATCCTCCAATGAAAAAATGCAAGATCGTCTAAAGTTACAGCAAGAAGTTGAAGCCTATCTGGCCAGCGGTGGTGAAATACGCCAAATTCCTGCAAATGTACGAGCCGATCCACCTAAAAGACCTGAGTCCAATTATGGTGGTCAGCCTATCTAGGGTTTGGGATGAAGTAGTGTTGGCAATATTCGGTTAAGCACTTCAGTAATGTAGCCGAGGAAGAGTGTTCCCATGCTAGACCGGTAATAATTGGGATCTTGATTGCCGATAGCCAATACACCCAGTGGGTTGCCATAACTGAGCACCGCCATAGCGGCAGAGCCAACATGCGGTGCATCTTCATCAAATAAGAATTCACATTCTCGCATATCAATGCCACCACTCACGGCATTCGATGATTTCAAACGTTTACCAATGTAGTCACGCGCCTTGTTAATACTTTCTACGCGGGCTACTGAGGGCGGAGCGCTGCCAAATAAAATGAGCCGCGTGTAATGCACATTAAACTCTTTTTGAAAGCTGTAATACACCGCATCCACGAGATCGCCCAGGTCAACACATTCAAGTAGCGCGAGCACCAGTCGGCGAGTTTTAGCAAATAGTTGATCGTTTTCTCGGGCGGTATCCAGCAAATTGCTTAAGCGTTGACGCATTTCAATATTGCGTTCCCTGAGAATAGAAACTTGCCTTTCAACCAGGGAGACGGCTTTACCACTGTCATGGCTAATGTGCATATCTGCAATCAGTTCGGGGTAATCGTTGAAGTAATAAGGATGTTTACGTAGATAATCCGCAACAGCCTCGGCACTCAATTTCTGGTTTTCTGGCTTAAAAGTAGAGTCCGACATAAGGCCAATAATCGATGAATTAAATTCTTGTTTGACCGTGAAAGACCGTTTTCACAGGCCCGGTCATGATAACAGGCTTTCCTTCGCCCTCCCATTCAATCTCTAACTGACCACCGTTTAAATTAACGAGGACACGATGACCCAGCAAATTTCTTAATCTACCAGCAACCACAGCCGCACAGGCGCCAGTACCACAGGCGATGGTTTCCCCTACACCACGCTCGAAGACACGCAAGTTAATCTCGCTTCTGGACAGTACCTCCATAAACCCGGCATTCACCCGATTGGGAAATCGAGGGTGGTTTTCTATGAGCGGGCCAAATTTGTGAACCTGAAAATGCTTTAGGTCATTCACAATACAAACGGCGTGAGGATTCCCCATCGAAACAGCAGAAATTTCAAACTCTTTTTTCTTAACAGCGAGTGGATAGGTCACAGCTTTTTTATCAGCCTGAAAGGGAATTTCGTCTGGCTCTAAACGCGGCACACCCATGTCCACTGTTACACGGTTGTCATCTCGCACCTGTAAGGTCATAGGGCCGCCCAGCGTTTCTACCGTAATCACCTCTTTCGCAGTGAGTCCGCGTTGGCGAACAAACACAGCAAAACACCGAGCCCCGTTACCGCAGTTTTCCACTTCGGAACCATCGTGATTAAAAATACGATAGCGAAAATCCATGTCAGGGTCGCGCGGTGCTTCAACGACCAAAACCTGATCACAGCCCACACCAAAGTGACGATCCGCGAGCGTACGCGCGTCTTCACTTTTAATGGTCACGTTTTGGCTGATAGCATCGATCATGACAAAATCATTGCCAATGCCATGCATTTTGGTAAAGCGAATTCGCATAGTGGGGTCTGTTCGTTGTTCTCAGCTTACGTTAAATGGAATTTAAAAGTTTTTCACCTTTTATCATATCCTCAAAAGTTTCTCGTTCGCGCACAATCGAACACTTATCCTGGTCTACAAGGAGTTCGCATACGCGTGGTCGCGTGTTGTAATTTGAACTCATCACAAATCCATAGGCACCACTGGACATCAACGCAAGCCTGTCTCCCTGATGCAAGCTAAGCTTACGATTTTTTGCGAGAAAATCCGAAGTTTCACAAATTGGACCGACAATATCCCACTCGAGTTCGTCTCCGTCCTGGTTTTCTTTCAAAGGTAAAACATTTTGCCAAGCCTGATATAAAGACGGGCGAATGTTGTCATTCATTGCGGCATCGACAATCGCAAAATTATGCGTTTCGGTAGGCTTCAGATACAAGACCTCCGTCAGCAGTGCACCCGCGTTTGCGACGATTGAGCGTCCCGGCTCGAAAATAAGTTGTAGATTTCGATCCTGAAGTTTTTCGAGAATAGATGAGACATAGTCGGCAATGGCAGGTGGCCTTTCATTTTGATAAGTCACTCCCAATCCGCCGCCCAAATCCAGGTGTTGAATTATTATTCCTTTTTCTGACAAGGCATCAACGAGATGCAAAAGCCGATTGAGTGCGTCAATAAAAGGCGCGTCACTAACCAACTGCGAACCGATGTGACAGTCAATCCCTATCACATTCACGCTGGTGTAATTCGCTGCTCGTTCGTACACGTCGAGCGCAACGGTAAAATCAATTCCGAATTTGTTTTCCTTTAGGCCCGTAGAAATATAGGGATGTGTTTTAGCGTCTACATCCGGGTTCACTCGAAGCGACACCGGTGCACACTTACCCATTTCAGCGGAAATCGCGGCAATTTGTTCCAGCTCTGCAGCGGACTCCACATTGAAGCAGGCGATACCTACTTCAAGGGCGCGTCGAATTTCGGCTGCGGTTTTACCTACGCCTGAAAAGATAATTTTATTGGGTGATCCGCCAGCAAGCAGCACGCGTTCCAGCTCGCCACGGGACACAATATCAAAGCCGGCACCAAGCTCTGCCAGGATCTGTAAGACTGCCAGATTGGAATTGGCTTTCACTGCGTAACACACTTTTCCCCGATCGCCCAAGGCAGAGGCGTAGGCTTGATACGCTTCCGTAATAGCAGCACGACTGTAAACATAGGCCGGTGTGCCATAAGTTGTAGCAAGAGAATTTAAGTCGCAATCTTCAACAAAAAGATTGCCTTTATGATAGTGAAAACCAGGCATTGATTTGCTTCCAAAATAGTAAAATACAGCGAGGGCGAAGGTTACCAGCTTTAGTTTTTGGCTTCTTCCTTTTTCTCCTCGTCCGGGAGTTTTAGGGGGCCCGTTTGACCACAGCCTGCAAGGGCAAGGAAAAATAGCGAGCTAAAAAGCAGGGTTAGAATTTGAACGCGCGTAGGCATAAGTTTCTCCAGCATTTCAGGAGGCACTCTACCAGGCCCCAATTTAGTAAACAAGAGGAAGACGGCAATCAGCTTGTGAATACGCGGCAACCCAAATTGCCGGGTTGATTTGTGTTTATCTCAAGCGCGAATGAGGATGCCGATGGCCTGATTTAGCCGCACTTCCAGCACATTCTTAATCTTTAAATAATGGCTGAGTTGCAGTTTGCTTGAAGGTGCCAGGTAGTCAGCCACGAGGCTCAGATCAAGGTCGCTGATATAGACGGGGTAACTTACATCAGTTTTGCGGTGTTTAAGAATATGTTGGGCAATTACGATATCGAGCTGGTCGTCAAACGCGACAGCGGCAAATTCCTGGCCGTCGCAGTAAAAATCGAAGAGCAACTTTTGATTGCCATCTAAATGGGCAACCGCTTTGACTTCAAGTTTGTCGTCTGGCCACTCAGAGGGAACACGCTTTTTACTTGCGTGATAAACATTGTGATTATCTTTTTGTAGCTCAATAAAATTGACAGGATAAATACCAAAATCTGACGTAAATTCCTGATATAGACGCGTTTGTCGGACAATGATCGTTCTTAAAAATCGATGCAAAGGTACAAGGGGGTTGTAATCCTGACGACCGCGCAAGACAAAGTGGCTGAGTGAACAGCGGTCATCAAGAACAAACATTTCCATTCCAATATCAAAACGGCGATAAAAAACAGAAACGGTTTCTTTCCTGTGGTAGCGACTGATAATTTGCAGGGGATGAAGCGGCCTTGCTTCGACATCCATCACGATAGGACTGGCTTTATTCTGCTCCTCACCGAGGAAGTTAATCAGTTGATGTTCTTTGGAAAATTTTTGAATGCGTAATCGCAAACCAATAAATTGCAGACAGTACCAAAGTCCCGCCATGGAAAAAATGTAACGCGTTTGAGGAGGGTACTTCCCACTGTAATAGCAGTCGATGATGGAAGATAACCAGGCATTCACACGTTTTTTAATGGTTGCGCTGTGTGAAGTGCCAATGCATTCAATACTTAATTTGGGTGAGGCTTGATGGGTGCCGGGTAAGCATAACTGTAAATATTCTTCGAGCATATTCAACATACATTCGCTTCCTTCAAAACGACGTGTATGTACTTCATTCCAGGAGTTTCGTGTGAGCATATCAATCGAAACAATCAGGTTTTCTCTAAAGCCACTGTATACCATTGCGTCAACATTATTACTTAAACGCTGAACACCACGCTCTTCCAATCCCGGATTGGGTGATTTGCCAACATTAATAAGGAGCAAGACATCCTGAGGTTGGGCGCTATTTTGAAAGCTTGAATGTGGTAAGGCTTGTTGCGGTAGTGGTAACCAGGCTTGCAAGCAAGCAACAATCTTTTTGATCTCTAATTGATTCAGGGAGGGGACTTCCTGTAAATCAAAATTGGTGTGAATATCGCAAATTTCATTCACGTAAGCCCACAATAATATCTCCATTAAATTTGAAGAGGATTTAATGGGGGTGCGTTTGGTTGCTTGTGAAGGGTCAGGGGTAAAGGCGGCCCAAACTTGTGTTTTTGAATATTTGTCGTAGAAGTCAGAGAGATAAATCGTTTGCTCGCTAATACTGGAAGAAATTCCAGGGTTAATCCATTCGATTTTGCCGGGCCGGCGTTCAAAAACTGCTTGTAATCTGCGGCCCAATACAGTGAGTTCATCGCTGGATATGGCGCGCTGCTTATTAGCAGTTTTATTGTAGGACATGAGAAATTGATAACAATTGTTAAGCTCGTTGACCAGCAGGCTGCGCTCGAAACTCACTTTGTTGGCCTTCCATTCGCTGCGATTATCTAAAATAGCGATGTGCTCGAAAGACCAGTTCCATTCGTCGGTAAGGCGTTCCATTGCAATGCGTTGCCAGGATTTGCGTGTGTTACCAAAGGGTTTGCTGAGTTTTTGATTAACTTTGAAGTAAAAACAGCGTCGCGCCAACTCAAGTCGCTCGGCTTCATTTTTATTTCTCAAATAGCGCTCTATGCGGCGATAGATCATCACATAACTATCGAGCTCATCAAGATTGGTTTCTCCACGAAATACCTTACGTTTGTAATCCAAAGAAAGTGGTTCGAGGGTGTTGTTGTTTCCCACGTAAGCTTCTAGTAGCAGCAATTTCAAAGTTGATTTGTAGGGTGAATCAATGGCTTTATAAAGTTGCCAGATCGCAGCGCCGATAAATTCTCCCGGGGGCACACTGGCGACATCACCAAAATCCAGTACTGATTTATCGAGTAGAAATTTTTTCCCCAATAGGGTGTCAGTGTATTCGCTGTAGTCGTTTTCGTCTTGAGGTGGAACAAACCACCAAAGCGGCATTCTTCCAGCCAAGTAAATTGCTGAACGATAAAACTCATCCAGCAGCAAAAATTTTTGCGCAGAACCACTGCTTTCACCTTCCAGTTCTGGCGTGTATCCGCGTTTAAATTCTTTGTGGTTCATCAGGAAGAAATGCACTTCCAATTTGAGTGTGCTGGCCCATTCCTGAATTTTATTGCACTTCAATGCCAGGGCCTGACGGTCGGGTTTGCTAAGGTCGGGTCGGTAACACAGCCAAATGTCTAAATCGCTGTTGCTGCTTTGTGCGATGGTTCCTATGCTTCCCATCACATAAATCCCATAAATGCTTTCTTGCGTCCCAGGTTCAAATTGCAGGGTAAAGCTTTTGGCGATGGTCTTGGCTTTTGCTAATGATTTGGAGTCGGGTTTGTAAGCGCTTATTTGGCAGGGCGTTTGGCGTGACACATAGCCAGGCATCATCATGTGGTTGGTATGAAAAAGTAAGGGTAGTACATCGAGAAACAGCTGCTGACGATCCGTCATGCCAGAATGTGCACGCTCTAGACGATCCTCGTTGATCGCGAGAAATCGCTTGCGTAAGGCCGCCAGATTTTGCCGATCAAAACCGTCTTCGATCGCCGTGGATTTTAGGAAACTTTGCACTGCTTAACCATCACTGTATCCCGCGTCTTTTCACCCATGTAAAAAGCAACTGAATACTCACATACCCTTCTTTGATACTAGCAGCGGAAGTATCAATAGATGCTATAAAAAACGCCAATCGATATGAATTTTAGTTTGGATTTACGCGCCTATTAGCTCAGTCTTTCAGACCGCGCGCTCAGGAAGATTTCTCTTTAAGGGCCCGGGAAACAACGGCAGGCACGAATTTACTGACATCTCCCCCCAGCGAAGCAATTTCGCGCACCAGAGATGAAGAAATGTAGGAAAGGTGCTCTGCAGGCGTGAGGAAAAGGCTTTCCATGGAGGGGGCTAAAACGCGGTTCATGTTGGCCAACTGGAATTCGTATTCAAAGTCAGAGACGGCTCGCAATCCACGTACAACGCCGTAGGCACCTTGCTCCTCGACCAGATCTTTCAAGAGACAGTTGAAACCGACTATCTCGATATTTTTATGTTCCTTCAGCACCTCTCGGCAGAGTTCAACACGCTCTTCCAATGAAAATAAGGGATTTTTCTTCGAGTTAGCTGCAACAGCGACAACAACAAAATCAAATAGCTTGCAGGCGCGTTGAACCAGATCGATGTGCCCGTTGGTGATGGGATCAAAGGTTCCGGGGTAGACAACTTTTTTCATTGAGTACTCGCACATTTAATTTGCAACGTATTGGTAAAGTGTGAATTGCACCGCGCCCTGAATCTTACTTCGATAAATTTGCCAATCTTCAGGACAAATTACTTCAATACCTTTTGGGCTTTCTACATATATCCAGGCGCCGTTCTTTAAACAATCTGCCGCTTCGAGTGCTGCAAAACTGGATTGCCACAGGTTAGCGTTAAATGGAGGATCAATAAACACCAAGTCGTAGGTTTTTTCCGGCTTGTCAGCTAAAAACTCCAGCGCCGTATGTGAATAAACTTCGGCATTCGCCTTCAACAGTGCAATGTTGTGTTGTAATTGCTTACACATTGCTGGGTGTATTTCCACAAAATCGATGTGTTTTGCACCGCGTGAAAGCGCTTCAAATCCAAGTGCACCTGTCCCGGCGAATAGATCGAGACCAGTCAGACTGTTAATTTCATTCTGTAACCAGTTAAATAAGGTTTCACGAATGCGATCTCCCGTAGGACGCAAGCCAGCTTCCGTCAATACCTCAATTTTTCGGCCGCGCCATTCACCGGCAATTATTCTGATTTGCCCCTTGGAGTTTTTCAAATTGGGGCGTGCGCGAATTACCATATTCCAGGTCCTAACATGATAGGATACGGGCCGCATTGTAGTTGAAAGCTTGCTCGGAAACACCGATGTTCTTCAAACGAAATAAAACAACAGCCCCCCCGGCGGAAACTCAAGAAAGCAGTCTCTTTGCACGTATGCGTAAAGGGCTTGCGCGCACTGGCAGTCAGTTTTCTGAAGGCTTAGGAAACCTGCTGCTTGGAAAAAAAGCCATTGATGAAGCCCTACTTGAAGACATCGAAACACAATTGTTAATGGCTGATGTGGGCGTTGAAGCAAGCACTGAAATGATTGAGGAATTAACTCAGCGTGTAGCTCGTAAGCAGTTATCTGATTCTGAAGCGCTCTTTGAAGCGCTTAAAGAAGACATGCGGAAGCGCTTGCAAAAACTGGAAGCACCGCTCGACATGAATATAAGCACACGCCCCTTTGTCTTATTGGTCGTGGGTGTAAATGGGGTAGGAAAAACAACCACCATTGGCAAAATGGCAAAACGATTTCTCGACGAAGGCAAAAGTGTCATGCTCGCAGCAGGCGATACTTTTCGTGCAGCTGCTGTTGAACAGTTACAAGTATGGGGTGAGCGCAATCAAGTCCCTGTGATTGCGCAACACACAGGCGCTGACAGTGCATCAGTAATTTTTGATGCAGTACAATCTGCGCAATCAAAAAATATTGATGTGGTGATTGCAGACACAGCGGGTCGATTGCACAACAAAAGTAACTTAATGGACGAGCTGGAAAAAGTTGTGCGAGTGATGAAAAAACTCGATGACACCGCACCTCACGAAGTGTTGTTGGTGCTGGATGCGGGCACCGGACAAAACGCGCTGAGTCAACTGGCGCAATTTAATCAGGCTGTCAAAGTGAGTGGTCTGGCGCTGACCAAGTTGGATGGCACGGCGAAAGGCGGTGTGATATTTGCGCTTGGACAAAAATTTGCTACGCCTGTGCGTTTTATTGGTGTGGGTGAAAGCGTTGAAGACTTGCAGGTTTTCAATGCTCAACAATTTATTGATGCACTATTTGAATCTCGATGATTAATTTCAGTACAGTCAGCAAACGTTACGAGAGTGGACAGGAAGCGCTTGGTGGTGTGTCCTTTGATATTGACGAAGGCGAACTGGTATTCCTCACTGGACATTCTGGCGCAGGAAAAAGCACCTTGATGAAATTAATCATGTTGATGGAGCGTGCTACCACCGGCCAGGTCGTCGTTGGCGGGCGTAATTTAAATCGCTTACGCAAAGGGCAAGTGCCTTTTCATCGTCGTCAGGTGGGCGTGGTTTTTCAAAATCACCAACTTCTTTTCGACCGGAATGTCTATGAAAACGTGGCCTTGCCTTTGCAAATTGCCGGGTTTCAAAGTCGTGAGCTTGGCCGGCGAGTTAGAGCGGCATTAGATAAAGTGGGTTTACTTGAAAAGGAAAAACACAATCCCATCACCTTGTCGGGTGGTGAACAACAGCGCGTGGGAATTGCGCGTGCGGTGGTAAACAAACCCCCCGTTCTTTTGGCTGACGAACCTACCGGGAATCTCGATCCAGAACTTTCTGCAGAAATAATGAACTTATTTGCGCAGTTTAACGATGTGGGTGTCACCGTGATGATCGCGAGCCATGACATCGATTTGATCACGCGCTTAAATTATCGTGTGCTAACCCTGCACAAGGGGCACATTATTCACGACGGCTTTTTAGCTCATACAGATTGATTGGAAATAAAATGAGTAAAGGCGCCTCACGAGTAGATAATCGAAATCCAGCTAAGGAAAAAAATACCGGACAGGGCGCGGTACAGGCTAAGACGGGTTTTTCTGATAAGACACGTTCATACTGGGCGCATCATCAAAGTTCCTTTGCCAGTTCCTGTTCAAGATTAATTTCTTCGCCGGTGCAAACATTGATGACCAGCCTGGTAGTTGCGATAGCCCTGGCTTTACCAGCAACCTTATACATTGCGCTGAACAATGTTCAACAACTGGGTGATAGCTGGGACGCAAATCCAAAAATTTCTGCTTACCTCAATCCGCGCGCAAAGGAAAATGCCATTCAGGAATTTATTAAAAAGCTTGAGCGCTTTAACGAAATCAATGACGTTGAATATTTGAGTGCAGAGAAAGCTTTGCTGGACTTCAAAGCGCGCTCTGGTTTTGGTGAAACACTCAGTGAACTCGATGAAAATCCCTTGCCGCCGACATTGATAATTAGTCCCACGGTGGCAGCAAGTGACCCCGACATTTTGAAACTTTTAGGTGAGCGCCTACTCAAAGAAACCCTGATTGAGGACGTGAGTCTCGATATGGAATGGGTCAGGCGTTTGCGCGAAATCATGATATTGGGCAAAAAAATTGTGATTGCATTGGCAGCGCTGCTTGGCTTGGGAGTATTGCTCGCGATTGGTAACACCATCAAGTTGGCCATCGAAAATCGCAAAGATGAAATAGTGGTGACGAAGCTGGTGGGCGGCACTGATGGGTTTGTGCGCCGACCGTTTATGTATACCGGCGCATGGTACGGTTTTTTTGGGGGCCTCTTAGCCTGTGCAATAGTTGGGCTGGGTTATCTCAGTCTGAATCAAAGCGTGCAACGCTTGGCCGATTTGTATCAGAGTGGATTTCAACTGCAGGCCCTGGGTCTGCAGGGCAATGCGATTTTGTTGGGGGTTTCGACCTTACTCGGTTGGTGTGGCGCGTGGTTGGCTGTAAGCCGCCACCTAAGTCAAATAGAGCCGAAATAAGGCAAGCACCACACTGCGAGCACTTTATTTTTCGCTGGAACCCCTATAAATATTCCCGGTCAAAGATCTTGAAAAGTAAAGATTTAACACTATATTTGAGTCGGAGTCCGGCCATTGGAAACATAGCACCACACCTGCTAGAATCCGCCGGCTACAAACAGGAGATAAACCCTATGGGTAAACAACTACAGCGAATAGATGTATTGGCGCCAGGTCAGAACCTGACGGCCTATATTCAAGCTGTGAACGGCTTTGCTGTCCTGACCGCTGAGGAAGAACAGAAGTTGGCCGAAGATCTCTACTATCGTGAAGACCTCGATGCTGCCCGTCGTATGGTTATGGCCCACTTACGCTTTGTGGTACATATTGCCAAGTCCTATGCGGGATATGGCTTGTCTCAAGGCGACTTGATTCAGGAAGGCAATGTTGGCCTGATGAAGGCGGTAAAACGTTTCAACCCCGAAAAAGGGGTGCGCCTGGTGTCCTTTGCAGTGCATTGGATTAAGGCAGAAATTCATGAATTTATCCTGCGCAACTGGCGCATTGTTAAAGTAGCGACCACCAAAGCGCAACGTAAATTGTTTTTTAATCTGCGTGGCCAGAAGAAACGCTTGGCTTGGCTGACAAATGATGAAGCAAAGGCTGTGGCTGCGGATTTAAATGTCGATGTGAAAAATGTGCGGGAAATGGAAGGGCGCCTCGCTGCCTACGATTCTGCCTTTGATGCAGGAGCAGATGACGATGACGAAAGTGCGTGGCAAGCACCTTCAAACTATCTGGAAGATAAGCGCTATGACCCTTCAACTATGTTGGAAAATGCTGATTGGGCTGAGTCCAATGTCAGCAGCCTGGAAGCGGCCATAGAGCAGTTGGATGAACGCAGTCGCGATATTCTGCAGCAGCGCTGGCTTGATGATGAAAACAAATCGACCTTGCACGATTTGGCCGCGAAATACGGGATTTCTGCTGAAAGGATTCGTCAGTTAGAAAAGAATGCCATGAAAAAAGTGCGCAACTTTATGGAAATGGAAGCGTAAAACTCCCTAACTTAGAGACACTTTGGAAAAGCCGCTTTAAGCGGCTTTTCTGCTATCCGCAGTATGAAAATAGAAATCAAGCAAAAACCCGTTCGCAGTTATGTGATTCGCGGAGGTCGGATTACCGATGGCCAAAAGAAGGCTTTTGATTTGTGGTGGCCGGAATTTGGCCTAAGCCTGCATGACGGCCTGTTAGACCCGGAAATTACGTTCCCAAAATCTCGATCTTTGATCCTTGAAATTGGCTTTGGCATGGGCGATTCCCTTTTCAGCATGGCGAAGGCTGATCCCACCTGCAATTTTATCGGCATTGAAGTGCATCCTCCCGGTGTTGGGCGCTTGATCAATAACGCAGGTAAGGAAGCGCTAACAAACCTCAAGGTCTATATGGCAGACGCAGTCGATGTCCTGCAGGACTGTATTCCAGACAACTGCCTGGATCGCCTACAATTGTTCTTTCCTGATCCATGGCACAAAAAAAAGCATCATAAACGCCGTATCGTGCAAACAGAATTTGTGCAATTGATTCGGTCCAAGCTCAAATTGGGTGGGGTTTTTCACGCGGCGACGGATTGGGAGGAATATGCGGAACACATGATGGCAGTGCTCACGCTCGCGGAGGGCTTTGAAAACAAGGCGGGAGAATTTCTCTACTCTGCCAAACCGGATTACCGTCCAGACACCAAATTTGAAAAACGAGGTGAAAAATTGGGACACGGCGTTTGGGACCTGATTTTCACTCGTAATCTCTGATTTTCTTCGGGCGGCAGTGCTGAAATGTTTTTTAATCT
>JBNKVX010000019.1:0-49924 GCA_050299435.1 Cellvibrionaceae bacterium
GGATGTTTACCGCTTGCAAGGTGTAAAAATTAACGATAAGCACATTGAAGTGATTGTTCGACAAATGTTGCGCAAAGCAGAAATTACTGCAATGGGTGATTCGGACTTTGTTAAAGGTGAGCAAGTTGAATACAACAACGTGCTGGAAGAGAACGAATCATTGCGAGCTGATGGCAAGCAACCCGCGCAGTACGAAAGACAGTTGCTGGGTATTACCAAGGCTTCGCTTGCAACAGAATCGTTTATTTCAGCAGCCTCTTTCCAGGAGACAACGCGCGTACTTACCGAAGCATCGGTTACCGGAAAATTGGACAGCTTGCGCGGCTTGAAAGAAAACGTGGTTGTGGGTCGATTGATTCCTGCTGGAACCGGTTTGGCTTATCACGCTGAGCGTCGAAGAAAACGCGAAGAAACCCTTGCGGGTTCTGATGCAGGTGTAAGTGCAGCAGAAATCGAAGCGGCATTAACAGAAGCTTTGAAATCCAGCTAAGCTGAATTTTAATCTAATGCAAAAGGGCCACACTTGTGTGGCCTTTTTTTTGTGGGTTATTGTCAGGTTGAAAGGCAGGCTCAGGTTTAAGGTCCTGCGTGGTGTTTACGCAATAAAGGATTGAGCCAACTGGTAAAAAAACCTGTAAATTGAATGGGCGCGTCTAACACCATTAAACAGATGCATTCAGCGTCGTTGGTGACCACCGGGCTGTGTCTATCTTTGGCATTTCTAAACACAAAATCGCCCTTAGAATACAATCCTTCTTCATCAGAAAAGCTGCCTTCCAAAACTACCGTGATTTCATCACCCGTGTGAGAATGGTGAGGCATCTTGCCGCCGGGTTGTGTGCGACTGAGTGCGATTTGTGTTCCATCTTTGTCATGCAGGAGGGTAGCAACTTTAATTGAAGGAGAAACCCGCGACCAATCCAGACTGTCGTAACCTTTATTCAAAATTGATTTTAGGGATTGGCTAAATTCTGTATCGCTCGAATTTGTTTCTAGCACCTTCTCGTCATGTTCTTCATCATCCAGCAAATCAAGTACTTTACGCTTCAGGTCATCGTCATTTTCTACAGGAGTTTGTGGAGTGGAAAAAGAAAAATAATGACTTCCGATCTCAGTGAGGTGGTGTAATTTTCGACGGCATGAATCGCACATTTCCAAATGTGTTGCTACGCCTAAACTGTGACTCAATTGCATAGCGCCCGAAGCATAATCAGTTAAAAGCTCTGGACTGGGATGGTGCCTGATCATATTCGTCTCTCTCGATTGCCTATCGTTTGCCTAAACTTTATTGTGTGTAAGAACTTGCCAATTTTTTAAGCGCAAGCCTTACACGTGACTTGACGGTGCCCAGAGGCATCTCAAGTTCTTTTGCGATTTCAGAGTGTTTCTTTCCTTCCATATAAATTTTTACCAACACTGTTCTTTGCTCGGGAGGTAAAGACTCGAGCAAGGCATGGATGCGTTCTTTTTCCTTTTGTTGTTGTGCTGCCTGAAAAGGGCCGGGGGCGTCGTCATCAGTGAGATTATGATAAACCGCCTCCGAATCTATATTGGACTGGTGACGACCGTGTTTTCGAAGATAGTCTATGCGCGAATTTCGAGCCAAGGTGTAAATCCACGTATTTAGTGAAGCAGCCTCTGGCCTAAATGTATGCGCCTTTCGCCAGACCTTTAGCATCACCTCTTGAGATATCTCGTTGGCCAACAAGTTGGCACCGGGATGAGCGCTTAAGGTAAAGGCTCTGATGAGCGGGACGTAATGATCGAAAAGCCGCGAAAAGGCGACCTTATCCCGTTTCAGACCAACTTGCGTTATGTCGTCAAGAAGCTGTTCTTCCATATCTTTTTTAAAGATGGCGCTCATGTTTCAGTTTTACACCTTTGTGCTTTGACCATTCCGCACTATCTGCTGAGAGTTCAGGTCGTTTGATGGTATAACACGGCTTAATACGTAGAATAAACCATTTTGGATCACTCAATTTATTAAGAGTCTGCTATTTGTTTGGCTTTCAGTAAGGAAGTGATCCGCCGGAAGATTTGCAACGTATTATCAGCAATAGATGCATAAAGTGGTGTTTCCGATGGAAAATTCTGTAGCAATAGCGCACACAATAAACCGCAAAGTGATGGATCGCTTTAAAGCTTTTTATCGACATTTTCGATACGAAGGTCTGGATGAATTACAGTCAATATATGCACAAAACGTCAAATTTAAGGACCCATTGCATGAATTAGAGGGTTTTGATGATCTATATACTTACTTCACAACGCAATGTGAAAACCTGGATAGCTGTCGCTTCGTCATACTTGATGAACTCACAGTAGGCAATCGTTATTACCTTAAATGGGACATGCATTTTAAGCATAAGCGCCTTGGGAACCAAACCATCACGGTGCGCGGAATGAGTCAATTACATCTGAGCGAAGACCGAGTGGTCTATCACGAAGATATTTATGACTTGGGCGCGCTGCTCTATGAACATATACCCATTCTAGGCTCAGCAGTGAAGTGGCTGAAGTCTCGTGTGCTCAGGAGTCAAGCCCCGTGAAAATCGCGATTATTGGAGCCGGGATTTCGGGTTTAAGTTGCGCCTATGCCTTGTGCAAAAATCATGATGTACAGGTTCTTGAGAGTGCACCGAGGATTGGCGGTCATACAGCCACGGTAGATGTGGATTACAAGGGTGAGCACTTTGCTATCGATACGGGTTTTATTGTATTTAACGATTGGACATACCCCCACTTTATCAATCTCCTCAATGAACTGGGAGTTGAGTCCCTAGCCTCAGATATGAGCTTTAGTGTCAGCGATTCAAGTGCGAACATAGAGTATGCAGGTTCAAATCTCAATACGCTGTTTGCACAGCGGAAAAACCTTATCAATTTAAAGTATTGGAGAATGTTAAGGGATATCATTCGCTTCAATAGACAAGCTACACGAGATGCAGAATCCAACAGTTTAGACGAAATGATTTCCCTGGGCCGTTATCTTACACAGAATGGTTACAGCGACGAATTTAAAAATTGGTATTTAATTCCAATGGGCAGTGCAATCTGGTCGGCAAGTCTCGATGAAATGCTTGAATTCCCATTGAGGTTTTTTGTGCAGTTTTTCAAAAATCACGGACTGCTAAATATCGTCGAAAGACCACAGTGGAGAGTAGTTAAAGGAGGGTCGCGCAGTTATTTAGAGCCATTAACAAGAAAATTCAAGAATAAAATCAGGGTCAATGTACGTATTGCGAGAGTCATTCGATCATCCCTTGGTGTAAAAATTGAGTTTGAAGGTGGGCGCTCTGAGTTCTTCGACGAAGTTGTCTTTGCTTGTCATTCTGATACGACACTGTCGCTGTTGGCTGACCCAGATATAGACGAAGTAACTACCTTGTCAGCTTTACCCTACCGAAAGAATCAAGTGACCTTGCACACAGATACAAATCTTCTACCAAATAATCGACGCGCATGGGCCAGTTGGAATTACTTGCTTGGTCAGGCGCCAAACGAACCGCCTACGCTAAGTTACAACATGAATATACTGCAAGGAATAAAAAGTGATACAACATTTATTGTTAGTTTGAATGCCAAAAATAAAATTTCCAGAGACAAAGTTATTCAGGAATTTGAGTATGACCACCCCATATTTACTCAAGGGGGTGTTGAAGCACAAAAAAATAAGGCTAAGATCGATGGCAAAAAACACACATGGTTCTGTGGTGCCTATTGGAGAAACGGGTTTCATGAAGATGGCTGTGTGAGTGGATTTGAAGTTGCAGAAAAAATTCAACAGTGCATAAGACCTGAACTTAAACACAGCGCGTGAGCTTGCAAGAAAAATGAATGCTGCATTTTACGAAGGATGGCTGGGGCATACACGATTAAGCCCAAAATACCATAGTTTTCGATACAGATTATGTTTGTGCTATCTGGATTTGGATGCTATTGATCAAACGCTCAGTAAGAGTGTGTTTTGGTCAAGATCATCATTATCGCCTGCGTGTTTTAGGCCGTCGGATTTTCTTGATCGTGATTCCCGGGATCTCAAGAAAGCAGTAATTAAAAAAGTTAAGGCGCTTGCGAATATAGAAATCAGTGGTCGTGTGTGTATGTTGGCGAGCCTGCGATATTTTGGTTTTATTATGAACCCGCTCACGGTTTATTATTGCTTTGATGCTGCAGATAAGTTGCAGGCGATTCTATTAGAAGTAACAAATACACCCTGGAATGAGCGACATCACTATGTGGTTATGCCCGATAAAAACGCTGATTCTGTTTGCGCAGACTTTGAAAAGGCCTTTCACGTTTCACCTTTTAATCCTATGAACCAACGGTATCAGTTTAAATGTTCCTTGCCGGGTGAGAGAGTTAATATAGAAATGAAAGTTTTTAAACAAACTGAAGACCATTCTGAAATGGAGGGGCTTACCAGTCCGGATTTTGCGGCAAATTTGAGCTTGGAACGAAAGGAGATGAATGCGCGATCGATGACTGCTTTCTTGGTTCGTTATCCGTTTATGACCTTAAAAGTTTGTCTGGCAATTTACTGGCAGGCCATAAGATTGAGGTCAAGGGGTCTTAAGGTCTTCAGTCACCCCAAAAATATTATAGAAAAGACAGTGTAGGTAGGTGTTTGATTGTGGAAAGTATAAATATTGTTGAAACCAGAAACCCCTCAGAAATATCGAATTCGAACTCAGGTCTGAAAAAAGTTTTTGTGGAAAAGTTCTTTTCAAGTTTGGTGGGTGGAACTCTGAAAATTATTGAGGGCGACACCGAACTTGTTTTTGGCGATAAAGGGAATGAGTTTGGGGCAATTGAAGCAACAATAGTTGTTCATGATCCAGCATTCTACTCAAAGATTTACCAATCTGGATCAATAGGTGCTGGCGAAGCTTACATGATGGGATTGTGGGATAGCCCTTCACTGGTTGAGGTTGTTAGACTTTTCTCACGCAATATAGATAACTTGCAGGTATTTGATTCACGTGGCTTTGTTTTTAGAAAGATTCGAGATTGGATGTATCTATTTTCCAGTCGAAACACTCGGAAGGGCGCAAGAAAGAATATTTCGGCGCATTATGATTTGAGTAATAAGTTTTTCTCAAAGTTCCTGTCGGACGACATGATGTACTCTTCAGCTATGTTTTTTGGTGAAGACATAAGTTTAGAGGAGGCGTCTCTAAAAAAATTGGAAACAGTTTGTAAAAAGCTCCAGCTGGACAAAAACGATCATTTGTTGGAAATAGGAAGCGGTTGGGGTGGGATGGCTGTTTATGCAGCAAAAAATTATGGATGCCGTGTGACAACAACAACAATTTCCAGGCAGCAATACAATCATGTGCTTAAATTGGTTGAAGAGCAAGGCCTGGCTGAAAAAGTACAAGTATTGAATCAAGACTACCGTGAATTGCAAGGGAGTTTCGATAAGATTGTATCGATAGAAATGATAGAGGCGGTTGGATTTGAGCATTATAAGGACTATTTCGTTCAATGTAATCGATTGTTGAAGTCGGATGGTTTGATGTTGATGCAAGCGATTACTGTTCCTAATTATCGCTTTTCGGATGCAAAAAAAAGTATTGATTTCATTAAAAAGTATATATTCCCTGGTGGTTGTTTGCCTTGTAACGAAGTTATTGAAGAAAGCCTAAGAAAGCATACCGCTATGCAAAATATTGGTATGCAAGATATTACGTGGGACTATGCTAAAACCTTGAGTATATGGCGAGATAGGTTTTTGAAACAAAAAAATGATTTCATCAAAGAAGGGTTTTCGAAAGAATTTACTCGCATGTGGGATTTTTATCTTGCTTATTGTGAAGGTGGGTTTTTGGAGAGAGCAATAGGAACCGTTCAATATATTTTTGCAAAAAATAATTTCAGATTTTAGAAGATGTGAGTGATCCGAATAAGTAAGTTGTGCGTAAAAACATGAAAGTAAACGCGAGGAACTTTCAATGTTTAAATATTCAGTTGCACAAGATATATTTTTAAATAAGGCGAAATTAAAATTATTTTCACTTGGAATCATTGTTTTATTTCTTTCAGCTTGTGGCGGTGACAGTAATGATAGTGACTCAATGGAAGAGGAGGCATCATTAGGAACAATCACGGAGATAGCAGCGAATAATAGCGACTTCTCAACTTTGGTCACAGCATTACAAGCTACTGGCTTGGATGCGGCGCTCGACGATGAAGCTGAAACGTACACAGTTTTCGCTCCGACAAACGCTGCCTTCGAAGCCTTGGGGGCGGATACCATCAATGCATTGTTAGCCGATACCGACACACTTTCAGATATCCTTTTGTACCATGTGGTTGCGGGAGCAGAAGCGGATTCGACTGCAGCAGTGGCAAGTGCGGGAAGCACAGTGGAAATGGCGAATGGAGATTTGGCAGCACTCGCACTTTCTGGATCAGATCTATATGTGAATCTTTCACTTGTTATTAGCACAGATATTGAAGCTGATAACGGCATTATTCATGTTATTGATTCCGTGATGATACCTCCCAATGAAGTAGGGCAGCCGACTGAAAATATTGTTGAAACCGCGGTAAATGCGGGAACGTTCAATACACTGGTGACTGCGCTACAGACAGCGGGCCTGGATTCAGTGCTAGCCGATGAAAATGAAACCTTCACCGTATTCGCGCCGACAGACGCTGCTTTCTCAATGATTCCCTCTGCAACCTTGAACGCATTATTAGCCGACACGGATGCATTATCAGCCGTTTTGTTGCAGCACGTCATAAGTGGAGCACAGGTAAACTCAGTAACAGCATTTACGCTAAGTGGCACAGATGCTGAAACTGCAAGTGGTGCTTTGATTGATATTATGATCGACGATGGCGATTTATATGTGGGTGGTGCCAAGGTTGAGACTTTTGATATCTACACCACTAACGGCGTTATACATGTAATAGATACAGTGATAGTGGGTGATTTAATGCTGCCCTGATCCCTCCCCATACTCTCCTGGGTTGGCGCCAACGATGGCGCCTTTTTTATGTGGTAGTTTTTATGTGGCAGTTTTTATGTGACAGTTTTTATGTGACACTTTTTAAGTGGCAGTGGAGTGAAGATTAAATTAGTTTGACTAACTTGTTAAAGGCACTTCGTTTTTGATTGTAAGAGATAGCGCAAACAAACAGAAAAAGTAAGGCAAATAAATAATCAATACTTCCGGATCCACCGGCGTTGCCACCCTCATCTTGAGAATCGTTTCCGCCATTATTGTCGCTACCTGATTGGCTGCCATCATTCCCTACACCACCCAGGAAAGTGACCTTGCCATTAACTTGCTGATCGCCATCATTGGGTCCGCCATCTTCAATGGTCAGCAGTACACATTCGTTTCCTTCGACCAAGCCTTCTTCATATTCGAGGTCATCCATTGCCGGGCACACACCATCCAAAGCGGGCGCACTGCTAATTTTATTTAGTTCGTCGACTTCAAATTGCTGCCAGCCTGAATCGCTTTGGTAATGCAAGATGTTGCCGCCAATCGATAAAGCTGAAGTTTGTGCAAGTAAAACATTAACGTCCTCGCCTTCTTGCAGGCCACTTAATGCAAAATCGTACAAACCGTTACTGAATTGGAAATTCGTTAATGCATTGGCAGCCTGGAAGCCGTTGTTACCAAAATTTTGTACGTCCTGCGTGGTCAAAGCTGCGCCATTTGTGCCCACGTACCTCGCAGTTTTTCCGGCGCTCATGGTGATATGCGCTTCACTTTCCAGAACCGGACCAACACCGCTTTGAAGCGCAGAGGCAACATCTACAGCGTCATTGGAATCGATGACGCCGTTGTTGTTTTGATCCTGAATTTGTGTGCTTGATTGCACAGACAAAAGAATTTCTTCGCTAGCACTCAATCCACCGCTGTCAGTCACCGTTAAGACGACTGGATACAATTGTGTGGCAACAGACGTGGGGTCAAATTCAAAACTGGCTGAATTTGTTGTGCCGCTATTGTTGATTGCTACCAAGGCGTTGTCCGTCATGCTCCAGTCATAGCTAAAGGAATCATTTGCATTGGGATCTTCTATTATCGCATTAATGATTACATTGCCTTCAACACGATTAACAATAGAGCCACTCTCACCACCTTGCATAACTTGCAAAGTTAAAGAGGGTGCCAGATTATTTTCAACAATAATAATTTCCTGAGCAAAATTTCCAGCCAGTGCCGCATTAATCGGACTGCTGAGGCGAATGAGAAAACGTTCCTCTCCCTCAGTCACATCGTCTTGAAAAATTTCAATCGGCAATTCAGCGCGTCGATTTGTGAATTCCAAAGACCCGTTTACTGCATCATGGTCGTTGCTGTCAGTATTACCAGAAACTTGATAGTTGACTGTTGCAGGTTGTTCCGGTGGATCACCATTCAATGTGAGAACAACATTAATGGTTTTGCCTTCACCAGTCACTTGCGATGCCGCCAAACCAATTAAAGGTAAAACCCGAATAACTTGCGTTGCAGTAGCGGTATTGTTATTTGCATCCGTTGCCGTCCAGATTATTTCGTGTCGGCCAGGTCTAAATGCACCGGATTGTCGACTAGGCGTTACAGGCACCGGTCCACCTAAAGAGTCAGTTGCGACAGCTTCACCAATACTGACCCAAGTGTGATAACCCGTCGAGATCCACAAATTATTCAGTGGTAAAGTAATGCGCGGTGGATTGTCATCACCAAAAGGGTTGCTACCTTGCTGAAATTCTTCAAGATTACTTAAGCCGTCACCATCCGCATCTTCAGCACCGTCAGCCGGGTTAGTTGGATCAAAGCCATTTGCAATTTCATATACATCCGACATGCCGTCGTTGTCATCGTCGAAATCACAGACATCACCAAAGTCATCGCCATCATTGTTCGCTTGATCGGCGTTCGGAATGCTTTCGCAATTATCCATGGAGTTTTCAACTCCATCCTGGTCAATGTCAAATACAACAGTGAGTAAAAAGTTCTGTGTCGCAGCTTGTGCGCCATCTTCACCGCCGTCACTGACTGTGATGGTGATGTTATTGGTTTGCGGGCTGGATTCGTCCGGCGTCCAGGTAAGTAAACCGGTATTGGAAATTAACATGCCTGGAGGTTGACCACTTAAACTAAATAACAAACTCGATCCATTGTTCGAATCATCAGGATCTACCACAGTTAACTGATAGGCTAAGTTGGTATTCTGAATCACGCTTGAAGGTGGGGTAGAAGTAATTTGCGGTGCGTCGTTTACGGCAATCACATTCACCGTAAAGTTTTCTGAAAAAGTAGGTGCAGCGTCTTCACCACCATCCGCAACAGTTAGGGTGACGAGTCCGGAACTTGTGGTGCCCTCGGTAGGTGTCCAAGTGACCAGGCCGGTACTGTTAACTGTCATACCCGTAGGTGCGTTGCTCAAACTCCACAACAAATCCAAACCATTATTTGCATCGTCTACATCGTCAACAGTGGCTTGATATTGATATTCCAAATCTTCACTTGCCGATGTTGATGCTTGTGAAGTGATGATTGGGGGAGTGTTAAATACAATCACGGTGATATTGACGTTCTCACTTGCAGCTGCCGCAGCATCTTCGCCACCGTCAGCAACGACAATAGTGAAATCGCCACTGGTGCCGGCGGCTTCGGGTGCGTACCACGAAACAAAACCCGTATCATCAATCGTCATGCCCTGGGGTTCGTTGATTAAACTGAAAGTAAAATCGGAAACATCAAGGTCATCCGGATCACTGACGGTGACCTGATAAGTCCAGGTATTCATTTCAATAATTGAATTGGGTGCTGTTGACGTGATTGAGGGCGCATCATTTACCGCCGTGACGCTGAGGGTAAAATCTTCTGTCGCTGCAACGGTCGCATCTTCACCACCGTCTTGCACGCTAACAGTGACTGTGCCTGATGTGCTGACACCTTCTGTCGGCGTCCACGAAATTAATCCTGTATTGGAAATCGTCATGCCTGTCGGTTCATTGCTCAGAGCAAAACTTAAAGCACCCGACCCATCATTTGGATCATCGACATCATCAATGACCAATTGATAAGTGTATTCAATATCTTCGGTTGCAGTGGCGTCGGCAGTTGAAGTGATAACGGGCTGATAGTTGTAGGCAATAACATTAATATCTAAACGTCGTTGATGAGCGACCGTACCGTCTTCGCCTCCATCACGCACGCCCACACTAATTAATCCTGGTGAGGGGTCCTCCTCAGCAGTCTGCCAGGTGATCAAACCATTCTCATCGATGCTCATTCCAGCGGGTTCATCAAGGAGATAAAACCGTAAGTCATTGGGCCAATCGGTATCGTCCTGATCAGTCACGCCAACCTGATATGAAAACAAATCGCCCTCAAACACATCCTGGTCAAGAATATTGTCCAGCAGAGGCTGATCATTTACGGAATTAATACTGATTGAAAATTCCTCGGTATCCGATGCGAATGCGCTGTCAGTTATGGTGACTTCGATATTATTTGCCGAGGGCAGGTGTTCATCATCCGGTGTCCAGCTGATCAGGCCTGTTGTTGAGATTGTCATGCCTGTTGGAACGCCATTAACACTACTCAACTGATAGCTGTGTGAATCCCCAAAGTCAGGGTCGGTGAAATTTGTCTGATAGGTCCACAGACTGTCCTCATCAATGTTTTGGTTCGGAATCGCTGTCAGATCAGGCGTATCATTTTCTGCAACCGCACTTGCACTGAAGGTATCGGAATCACATTGGATGGGCAGGACAGGTACGCCATCATCACAAACCTGAACGGTGACAGTTTGTGGCCCTGTGAAGCCTTCCTGAGGTGTCCAACTGATTAGCCCGGTTGTTGAAATTGTCATACCACCAGGTTCATTTGAAAGTGACCAGCTAAGGTCTGAACCGTTATTTGTATCGTCGGGATCAGAAACAGTGGCCTGAACGGGAGTAATGGCTTGTTCTTCCGCACCAGCGATGCTAGCGGGCAATGCCCCCATTGAGGGTGAATCATTCACTGCGGTCACGGTGATATTTACCGTTTGGTCGTTATAGCCAGGGCTGTCGGGACCATTATCTGTTACCTGAATTCGAAAGCTTGCACTCCCCTGGCCCTCAACTGGTGTCCAGGTAACTTCCCCGGTGACGCTATTAATACTGGCACCTGCAGGTATTAGGCCTGCGTCGCTGGGATGAAAACGGTAGGAAGGTGTTCCTTCAGCATCATTGGTAACAAAAGGAGTATAGGAAAAAGCCATATCTTCAGTTGCTCCAACATTCACTGAACTCAGAAAGAATGTGGGTGTTGCATTACAGGCGTCCGTAACGAAACTCTCGTTATTTCCAAAGGTGTTGCCAGAAACAATGACATTTGATCGCAAACCAACAAAGCGGTAGTAATAGGTGGTGCCACAAGACAAACCGGTGGCCGAGTAGCTTTGGATAGCGCCACTCGCCGTGCCGCCACCCCCGGTTCCGCTTGGTGAAAATGTTGTTGAATTGGAAGCGGGATTTAAACTTGAAGTGCCGTAGCGAAATCTGAAGGTAGACGTTAACCCATTTTCATTGTAACGGCCTCGCAGAGTGGCGGAATACTTACCGACGCTTTGCTCGCTGAAAGTTTCAGCGTGAGGGAGGGCATTTTGTGGTGTGCCGTCGTTAATCCAATCCTGCATCAAGGTTCGAAGGGTAGCGGAGAGGGGGGCGTAATCTGTCGCGTTATCAGCGCGGGGCATCGTCTGCGCCTGAATACGTGTATTTGAATCGCTGGCATTGCTGCCACTAGTGACAGTTGCATAGGAGTTTAGCGTCGGGACAGTGTCACCCCAAAAAGATGCCTGATTGCCGCTTTCATGACAATAGCGACATTTTTGTGTGCCGCTACCGGTAAAGATCCTTCCCCCGACACCATCACCACCATCCCAGGTCACATACTCCACCGCTTGGGTGTCATTGCAAACCAGAATCAACAATAAAATAGGTGGAAGAAACGCACGTACATCGAGTTTCATAATTTGATTCAAAGTTCCAATAACGCTACAGATTCGTTGTTTAAATTTTGAACAGTTTATCATGTTCTATTTGTCCTCTAAAAGTCCCACTCCCTTGCCCTTGGCTGGAAATCACCTCTAAAAATCTCTACACTCCAGGCACCCATCGTAAAAGAAGGTCTGCATGGACGATAAAAAACCTGGCATTCACCAGGAAAAAACCCTGGTCAAAAAGCCTCAAACTTTGGATGAAGCGACCGTTGTCAGGCCTTCCGCCGGGGATGCCAACGATACTCAGATCGACAGCGAATCCGAAACAACAATCTCTCACCAGCAAACGCAGGTCAAAATTCCCGGCGCTCGCCAAAGTCACCACCCTGATGATGATCCAACGGAGTTGAGCGCACTTGATCGAGACAATGATAGTGATGCAACTGTACCCAGTACTCCTCGATCTGGTGACGAGACTTTTCCAAGTGCACCACGGCCGGAAGACTCCAGTTTATCTTCGATCACCGAATCCAAACTCAAACTCAATGCCAGCGGTGAAGTTGGCATTGGCACCACCCTGCGAGACCGCTTTGTACTAGAAACGGTGCTTGGCACAGGTGGCATGGGTGCTGTCTACCGCGCGCTTGATTTACGCAAGCAAGAAGCGGGAGACAACACACCCTATATAGCAATCAAACTGCTCAAAGGCGCATTCAAACATCACCAAAAAGCCTTTGTTACCTTGCAGCGCGAAGCTAAAAAAACCCAGGAGCTCGCGCATCCTAATATCGTGACTGTTTACGACTTCGATCGCGTCGGCGATATTGTTTACCTCACAATGGAGGAGCTTAAGGGTCGCCCTCTCAAAGATATTATTAAGGGGCAAACCAACGTTAAGCTCGACTACAAAACCAAGGTTCGCATCATCACCGAAATTGCTCGCGGTCTAGCCTATGCCCACAGCAAAGGCATCGTGCATTCAGATCTTAAACCTGCCAATATTTTTCTTACCGAAAAAGGTACAGTAAAAATATTGGATTTTGGTATTGCGCGTGCCGCTAACGAAGACCTTTATCAGGATAACTTTGACGCGGGCGAACTCGGCGCTTTAACCTTTCCTTACGCCAGCTTGGAAATGATTCGTAATGAATTTCCTCATCCTGCTGACGATATTTATGCTCTTGGCATCTTTGCCTGCGAATTGCTTGGCGGTAAACATCCCTACAATCGCAAGGATGCGCAAACAGCGCTGGAAGAAAAACTTCCTCTGAGTTTGCCAAAATTCCGCAATCCACTTATGACAGCCTGGATTCGCAATTCAGTCGCTCTACGCCGCGCTGATCGATTGCAATCTGCGACGGCTTTTATCAAAAAACTTCAGTTTGCTAATCGTGGCCCTCGCCGTATCAGCAGTGTTGCTGCAATTCTATTGTTGGCAGTGCTTGCCAACTATATCTATATCCAAAATGTTGGTTTGGAAGCGGTACCTTTTGATTCTTTAGCGAAAGAGCAGCAACAACTTTTTTATCAACACATTTCAGAAAGCAAACGTGCTCTCCAGTTTGGTGACCTCGATGGTGCGGTGTATTACATCAACGAAGCCTTTATCATTCATCAAACACATGACCCTTTGGTAGAGGCCAAAATAAGTGTACTCTCCATTCTTAAAGAGAATATCAATTCCGCTACCGACGCCAACTCCAGGGAATTATTTATCAAACAGTTGGACGAGTTAAAAAAACATCCCGCGTTTGCCGATAACCCTTTGGCTGTTAAAAATCAGTAAATCAATTATTTTGCATACCCTCTTCAATCCAGTTGAGGATCGCCAAGCCATCTGCATTTAAATCGCTGACCGAAGTGGGTGCTCCATCGGTGTTGCAAAGTCTATTTTCGCCCTGGTGGTCAAGCCCGCCTTCATTGCAGGCCATGCGAAATAAAATTGAACCCAGCAAGTCAGTGGTGCTGGTACTTTGTTGCAACTCAATTTCGGGTGAACCGTAGGGCGCTTTTTCGGAATTGGTTGCAATTAACCTCACTGCGTCGATATTGCGCCAATCTGGCGCGGTGTCACCATCGTGACATTCGGCACAGCCTTCGTCAGGAATATTGCGATTAAATACGCCACTCCCGGTGCTCAAGTCTGAAAAAGTTTGGCTGGCGGTGACAGTTACGATGACCGTTCCGAAACTTTGATTGGTTGAAGGGCTATCATCTTGTACGGTGTAAGAAAAATTATCAGTTCCCACAAAAAATCGTGCAGGTGTGTATTCAATTTCGCCATTGATATTAATACTTGCGCTGCTGCCATCGCGCGAAGCGGAAGTGTCCACGGCAACCAGAGAAAGATTTAAGCCGGGTGCTGCACTGTCGTTGTCGATTGGGTTGGGGCAGCCAGCGTCGTTAAGTACGCGTGGAAAGTTACTCACAGTTTGCGACGTGTTGGCTGTAACGCTGCAATTGTCGGGGCTGCCAATCGTTGGGCCACCCAGAGGGTTAACGCGAATGTTTAGCGTTTCAATTATTGAGCTTTCGCCAAAACTGTCTGTCAAAGCAAAATCAAAACTAGCGTCACCGGCTGAAGCAGAATTGTTCGAGCTAAAACTGATTATTCCATTGCTGCTATCAACATTATCCACGCTGCCGTTTGTTGCGTTGCCGATAATGGTAATGGTCGGTGTTTCCCCTGAACGAATATCTCCGAAAATTGCGCGGCAACTTGCGCTGTCTATCGCATCTGAGCAAAGAGAGGAAAAGATATTAATATCCACACTGCCGCCTTCGGTGACAACAGGGGTGGGAACGCCTGAAGCTTGTGGAGCATTATCTCGAACAGCGATTGTGCGGATTTCTTCAGTAGAGCTTGTCGAGTTCGTGAGATTAAATACCTGTAAACTTAATTCATGAATTTCGCCGGGTGTAGTAGCTTCAAAAACATAGCGATTGCTGCGCGATGCCAGCAAGCTGTCCAAACGCCATTCAAAAGTATCCGCAAAATAACTGTCTACACCTTCAAAAACTACAAACTCGTCAAAGTCGATAACACGGTCTGCGACCAATTCGGGGTTCTTACCTGGCGCTACCTGGGCAACGGGGTAGCCAGGTCTCGCGTCAAGCGCAACATCATTATCCGGATTGTTATCGCTGTTTAAGTGTGCTCTTAATTTATCTGCAGATGCTTCACCACCGAGGTAGTCGATCCAAAAACGATCCATTGTTAAACGTGAAAGTGGCATCGCGCCTCTTTCATAAACATAGTGCACCAGGTTTTCGTTATTGATGAATTCATCATAGCTATCAAAATCGACGGCGGGGTTGCCAATTTGCAAATGGCATAAGCGACAATTTCTTGAAAATACGTCGTGATAAAGTTCTTCTTGTCCAACCCAGCCTTCTGGTATGTAGCCCGGTCCATTAAATGTGTTTTGCGGTAGCACAGCAACAGTGTCATATAAAGTTTGAGCTTCTTGCTGTGTGGGTGGATTTTCATCAGTGCCAAAATCCAGACTTTCAACATTTTGTCGATTGCCATACCAACCGTGTACTGCCTTGATAGGCATTTCAAAACGACGCAAGTTATCGCGATTGTAAGTAAAAGTATTTAATACCAACTGATTGATATTACGAAAACTGTTTTCCTGAGTTGTGCGCGTATACGCATTGGTTAAGGATTCTGAGGGCGCTTCAAACGCATAAACTGGATCGATCAGGCTGCCTTCACCGCTGGTGTATAGAAACGCATCCAGATCAAAAAGCATAAAGCTGGAGTTTAAATCGGCTGCGGTTGCGTCAATGCTGCTTAAATCAGTCACATTGAAATCGTCAACATTGGTATCACCGAAGTGACAAACTACACACACGCCGGGTAGAAATCGTTCTCCACGTCCATCAAAATTCATTGAAGGTGCGCGCACGTACTCGCCGGTAACCGTATCAGGGACATAAGCGTAGAACTTCACAATTTTTTGGCCGCTTTGACTGTCTGTAAAGGTTGCATCGCCACAATTTCCTGTAGGAGCTTCACTGAATTCCATCACCACAACCGCAAATTCATTTCGACCCGTTAAAGCATTTTCCAGATTAGGATAATTCACCACATATGAATAAACGTTGCCGTTTTCATCTTCACGAAAATACATGTCGCGACCAAAACCCAAATCAAAGTTGTTCACGTAAGTAACGTGTTCAACTTGTTCGGGGTAGGCGCGGAAACCGGATTGTTCAATCCAGCTTTCCAAAGTAGCGGCGGCACCGGTGGGGTCGATGCAGTTGTAATAATTGTTGGCGGTACGGCGCGATTCGACATTGACTTCGTTGCGCAGCCACTCATCGCTGACAGTGAGGTTAGCAGGGCTTGTGACTAGGCCACTTGTAACTAGGCCGCTTGTATCCAGGATACGAATACCGCTTTCTGTTTTCTGTGCGAGATAAAGTGAAACATTCCCATTCGCAAACTGCGTCATGGAAATATTTAAATCCATGGATGCATTTTCTACGTCTTCAAATTCCAGGCGGCCACCGCGTTCTTCACCGCGAAAATATTGATTGACTTCATCTGCATCTAATAAGGGGAGGCGCGAGCTAAACGATAAGTTGCGCTCGCTATTTACTGCAGGCGCGGTTCCGGCAGTGACCGTTCCCACAAAGGTGTTAACAGGGAAATCCCTGCTATGCGCAATCCCAAAACGGTCTGTCCAGTTAACTGTTTTGCTTAATTCAACTTCAACAGGAATATCGTTAGCAATATCGCTGCCTTCATCTGCAGCAACAACAATCAGAAATTGTTCATTAACGTGTGGCCCAAGAAGGAATGAATTTAAATCGGCGCCCGGTAAAACACGCACGTTCACTTCATCCTGGTCTGTTATACCATCGGCATCAGTGATGGTTAATAAAAACTGCAGCTCAATACCCTCGGGCTGAGTAACCGGCACAACGGGTGCTGTAAACACCACCGCATTGGCGGTACGCTCGAACAAAGCAACAGGAAAATCATAACCAGGCAAAATGATTTGTTCCCATTTAAATTGCAGTATGGGGTCATCAACACCATCACTGGCGAAGCCTGTTAATACCACGTCGGATCCAGAACGGACTTCGATCATATCTTCAGTATTAATCGAGCTTCCTACAACTTGGGCTTTTGCTATGGGTAGCGCATCTTGTTGCTTGTCTACATCGCCTCCGCAAGCGCTAAGTAGTAATGTGAATAAAATTGAAGAGGCGTGAATCGGGGAAAAACTAAAACGCATACCTTAAACCCATTGAAAAAATATTAAGGCTGATGCCGTCTAAACCGGTCACTACTTTGTAGTTGGCAAAGCCTTGAATACCGCCGTGAATGGGGCCATCTGCTTCACTTTGTCGGCCGCCGCGAAGCACGCTGGAAATGCCAATGGCAACAACCGTATAAGCGCTGTCTAATTCTGAAGTGGGCACCTGAAAAGCGGTTTGTGCTGAACTATCATTAGCGTAGTAGGCATCGATTAAACGCGGCGCATCTTCAGTTTGAGAAACAAATTCCAGGCTAAACCAGGGAATATACACACCGCGAGATGGTGTAAAGGTATATTGAGTTTTAAAACCCAAAGTGTATTCCATGGAAGAGATGTCTTGTTCGCGTACCACTAGGTCGAAGGCTGCATTATTGAGGTCATCCTCAACAAACCCATCGACGGAAATATCGGTAGAGCGAATATTTATATAGGGTTCCAGTCCCCATTTTTTGTGCTGCCAGGTGTAGCCTCCTTCAAAAAATAAAGAGGTCATGCTTGCGCTGGTTGTGCTCACAGTTTCGGTATCAGTGCTTTCCACGTCGGGATTGAAGGAGGTATAACGAATGGCTCGGTTTGTGTCGAAGTCCATATTTTGAAAACCGGCTGAAAAGCTGAAGAAAAAATTATTTGGCTGATAAAGCACAAAAGGCATCAGGCTAAATCCTTTGGCATCCATGGAGCCTTCAACAATACTTTGGGACGCGTCAAAATCTACCTTTTGTGTGGCGTAGCCTGCGGCAACACCGGCTATCCATTGTGAATTAACAATGTAGTCGATACCGAGATTGATTTTAGAGCCTTCAAAATCAAAGGCGTCTTCGGTGTCGGTTGGGTCGCGCTCGCCAAAGCCATATGAAAAATTTATAAAGCCACCAAGGCGGCTGTAAGCATTAATATCTGCGCTGGCTGATCCACCGCTCTGCCCTTCCCAGCCCGGTGCAGCGACATAATCAAAACCGCGAGCACCCATGCGCAGGGCGTTTAAACGACTGGATAAACCTGAAATTTGTCCATTAACAAATTCGCCAGATACAGTGCCTTGGGCTGCATATTCTTCTGCCGCTGCCCAGCGTAAAGCAAAACCTAAACCTTCAAGGTTTGAACCTAAACTGAAGGCGGTTGGCCCATCACTGGTGATTTCATTTGCAGTGTGAATAAGCTCACGTACGTTGCTAAAAAGTAGATAAATTTGCCCGGTGCAGGCAGAGGGAGCTTGGCCAGTTGGGTCGGCGGAGGGATCCACCAACATCGCATCGTTACAACCTTCGTTGCGAATAAGGCGATTGTATGTTGTCCAGGCGGCTTGCGCAGAACTTTCTTCAAGTTCGTTTGCGAAATTACCGAACAAATCTGTGATATCGGCCTGTGCGACATTATGTAAGCCTGCAATAAAAATACAAAGGCAGGTGATGGCTTTAGTCAGTTTTGGTCTCATAATTTTTCCTTAAGTCGCAGCCAGGATTAAGACCGCTTGTCACGCACGAAAAAGAAGTCACCCACTTCATGCCCGGCCCCTTTAATCACTTTGAATTCCGGTTCTTGATCCACTCCATATTTTTTAGCTTTTTCCATTACAACGTTGTGTATTTTTAAATACAGCTCTGGTCCGGAAGTGATATCGCCAGAATTTTCCAATGCATCCAAAAAGGCACTGGCAAAAATCGAGTACCCGCGTTTGTCAGCATTATCCAGAACGGGTTGATCACCACCGGAAGAAAGCAGCAAACGTGATTTTTTCGCCAATTTGTATTTAACATAGTCTTCTGAATAATTCGCTTCTTTGCCGACGAGCAGAAAGCCTGGAGCGTTGGATAGCAAGCCCGCGTAACAGGAGTCGGCGACCACCAAAACGCGTTTCGCCTGGATGCGAGCCAGGTGTCGAGTTACGAATTCATTGCTGACCCAAAAAGTATCGTCGGGTGGCGGGTTGGCATTGACAGGTAACCAGTATCCCGCTTCATAGTCGCCACTCTTAATACGGCTTCCGTGTCCAGCGTAGTAAATGAGCAAATTGTCTTTATCAGTAACTTGCGTGTTCAGATCATTGATCGCGCGCATGGTTGCCGCGGCATCGGCATCCAGCAGCACTGTGACTTTAAATCCGAAATCTTCTTCAAGCAGCTTTTTTGCGCGTTGGGCATCAGAATAGGGGGTCGCGAGATCGTCGATCACATCGTAGTTTTGATTGGCGATGACCAGCGCGTAATACTTACCAAATTCCATGTTGCGAAGGTTTAGGCTTTTTGCAGTTCCGGTTGATTTTACGCGTAAGCCAGAGGCAGCGGTAGGTTGGCGATAACGGGGAATTTGGTCCACTTCGTTATAGGCGAGGAGTTTTTCACCTTCGAGTTTTTCGATCCACTCTTTGAGTTGTGCAACTTCTTGCTCAGTTTTTTCGCGTACAGCAGATTCTGCCAAGAGTGTTTCACTTTCCAGTTTGTTTTCCAGGTCATTTAATTGGCGATTGAGCAAATTAATCTGTGAATCTTTTTGAGTAATGGCCTTGGAAAGTTCTTTTCTCAGGGCTTCTTCCTGTTCATGTGCAGCAGATTGGAACATCAAGTTGTCTTCATTCATGCCCCAGGCTTGTCGATAATAATTTAAGGCCAGTAATTTGTTTTGTTTTACGCCCAAGCCCTGTTCATAGAGGGTGCCCATATTAAATTGGGCTCTGGCATTACCTTGTTTAGCGGCTTTTTCATACCAGATTATCGCCGCTTCGTAGTTGGGTTCACTTCCGAGGCCACGTTCAAATATTTCACCGACATTCGCCTGGGCCTCGGCGTCGCCAGCTTCAGCGGCGGGCATCCATACATTGAGAGCTGTTTTATAGTCAGCGCGATCGTAGTCGGTGTATTCCCCACCTCGAATTCGACAGTCAGACGCCGTAGTCATAATGGGTCGTCGTGGTGTAACGTAGTTGCCATAACCCAATTTTCGCGTTTGACCTGGCAGCAGGCAGTCTACGACTTGTAGGTCAGATACAGCATTGGCACTTTGGGGTGCTTTAGCACTTTGATTGGATGTTGTATTGTCTTTTGCTGGATTCACAACGGATTGACTCCCGCACGATGCGAGGATCAAAAAATTGATCACTAAAATCAATGTGCTTGTAGTACGAGATAGTTTGATGTCGCCCATAATTTGTCTTCCCGACATGTTATTTGAATGCTTAAAGTCAACACAGGAAGTCATTATTGCTGGTAAAAGTTGGTTTCTACCTGACTTTATTTGGAGGGACGACACCTGCACCACTGGAAAATTTTATGAATCGATCCAATTGGAAACAGGCTGATTTGAAAAAACTGCCAAAATTGGCCATGTTGTTTTCAGCAGCCGTCCTTGTACTTTCTTCCTGTGTGTACACCTTTCTGCCCGATTTCGCTGCTTTGACAGAAGACATGAATGTAACAAATTTTGAGGGCGAAAGGCACCAGTTGCTTTTCGTTTACATGGAAAAAAGCTTAAAAAATGCGACAAACGTGAATATTTACTTGGAGGGTGACGGCAGAGCCTGGAAGGGTAGAACTAAAGTGAGTCGTGATCCCACACCTTTGTATCCCTTGGCGCTAGACTTAATGAGACAGGACCCGGGGCCCGCTTACTATCTTACGCGACCGTGTTACCAAAATCTGAAAGACGAAAATTGCACGCCGGAATTATGGACGCATAAACGCTATTCTAACGAGGTGCTTGATGAGTTGGCGCGGGCTATACAATTCATTGCAAAAGATAACTACAGATCTGTGACCGTCATTGGATACAGCGGGGGTGGGGCGCTGGCCTTGTTACTGGTAGACAAGGTGCCGGAAATTACGCGGGTTGTAACCATAGCGGGTAATCTGGATACAGACGCTTGGACCAACTTGCATGACTATTCTCCTTTAAAAGGTTCACTCAATCCGGCACTAACCAAAATGAGAGATGAAGTGGAATATTGGCATTTTGCAGGCAGGGAAGATAAAAATATTCCACCAGAATTGGGCAGAAAAGTGCATGGCAGGAAAGGTCACAAGCTCTTTATAATCGAGGGCTTCAACCACCGTTGTTGCTGGGTAGAAAATTGGCCCGTGTATTTACAACAGGTGGAGGCAGGGAAGCATTAATTCATTATTTATCTTAAATGGCGATTACGATGTGCACTGGATGAATACCAATCCAGAGCGTGAGAACCTGTTAAGCTCAATAAAAATTCCTCTTTATAAAGGCGCAATTGGCTGGAGGGTGTTCTTTATTCGCCTAGTAGAAGCTATTTCCAAAGGCTTAGCTATTTGTGTTGAAGACGGCTCTTTGGATCATATCTTTGACAATTATTTTGGAAAATATCTTCGTGACCTGAATTTATCGAAGCGGCGCATGATCCGCATTTCACATCCTGGATTGGAAAAACTCATGCCACTTAATGAAAAAGAACTGTGGTTTGATTTAAATCGTTATAAGTAAAATCAGTCATAGCGCCATGTCAGTGTCATCAGCAGTTCATTGTTTTCTTCTTCAATGCCTGCACGAACGAACTGTGTAAAAGCATATTCAGTTGTTAGGCTAAGTGTGGAGCTAAACTTTAAAGTGAAACCCACATCGGTTTTCGTCCAATCCCACCATAAACTGGGTGAGGGATAAACAGCAGGGCCACCGAAATCGTTTTCCAATTCCGAATAGCGGATAACAGGAATAATGGACTGGATGTAGCGATTCTCAGAAAGTGCAAAGCTTTGGGCGAACTCGACCTCCCAACCATTCCTTTCCAGCCCCGCTAAATCTTGCTCAACATATTGCATAAAAAGTGAAGCGTATTCGCCGTACCACCAAAGGTTTAATCCCGTCTCGTCTTTATCTGTGTGCGTGGTAGCTAATCCTAGATTGGGCACAACTTCATTAACATCAAGCACATCCAAATCGCCGCCGTAAAAAGTGCCGTGAAGTTCAACGGTATCAGCCATGGTGCGTGTGTAGTGAAAGGCCATTAAATTAATGCGTTGTGCCCCCGTCGCGCTTACCCAACGGTATCCAAGTGCTGCGCCAATTTCCGGGTTATCAAAATTTAAATCTTCTACTTCGGCGTCATATAAAATTGGCACTCCCACTTTGTATTCGGGGTCAAAGTTGGGAGGGGGATTTTCTTCCGCGCCATTATCGCCTGCCAACGCATTGGGGTCGCGAATAAAAACCGGGTTGCCAGTCGTATAAGTAAGTTTCGCATAGATGCCTGACGGCAAATCGAAACCGAATTCCAGTCCCGAATCTTCAACGCGGTTGAATGCGGTAGAGACTAGACCGTAACTTTCTGTGTGACGATCTTCCTGACGCTCAAACTTGCCAAACTTTCCGAACTGAAGGTAAAAATCGTTGTTGTCAGGCAGTGCACCCTGGGTGTGTTTTTTCCCATAGCGAATTATTAAACGATCAAGGCTGATATCGTGATCACTCGAAGTCGGATTTTTTTCGTAAAGGTCAAAGGCATCGACTTTTGCAAGTACGCTTAAATTTTCATTGTTGTTCCAATTCCAAAGTAAAGCAACATTGGAAACCTCCAAATTAGATCCCGCATCGACAGTTTCCAGCCACGCGGCACTTTGCCCTACTGGTAGTGCTTCAGGTGGAAAAGGAAAGTTCACCGCCCAGTGATTGTCGTCACTTTCTCGATAATTAATTTTAGTTTCCATCTTAAAATCGATGTTGGAGGCATAGGCATTGCCAGCTGCTATGCAAAAGGAGAAAGTGAGTATTTTATTCAATTCGTTAAAGTTCATTTATCTTCCCCTGGTAATTTTGGCCCTAGTTATTCTGGCCGTGGTTGTTTCGGCCCAAGTTATTTTGGATTGGATTAAATCGCCTGCAAATAATCGAGCATTTGCCGTACATTGTTGAACCTGTGTTCGGGTTTCTTTTGTAAAGCTTTGTCGATAATTAGTTCAAGTTCTGCTGGAATATCAGGAACCAGACGAGAGAGTTTTGGCGCTTCGGTGGAGGCGTGTTGCTGAGCAAAATCTTCGAAACTTTTTCCGGTGAAGGGCGCGCGTCCACAAAAAATGGTAAATAGAATCACACCAATGGCGTATATGTCGGTGCGTTCGTCCAGTTCCAAACCGTAAAATTGTTCGGGAGCCATGTATTTCGGTGTGCCCGCAATGGTGGTTTTTTCGTTATCATCATTTTTATTTACTTTGCCGTTCTGAGAGCGATTGACTTTCATCGCTAAACCAAAATCCATGATTTTGAGTATCCCCTGACGGTTAATCATCATATTAGCCGGTTTTAAATCACGGTGAATAATGCCTTGTTGATGAGCAGCGTGCATTGCAGTGCAAATCTGTCGGGCTAATGCAATACCAATATACGGTTCCAGCGCTCCCTTTTTCTGAATGAGTTTTCCTAAATCATATCCCTGCACGTACTCCATGGTGATATAAAAAGGTTTTTGATAAGCCCCAAAATCAAAGGTGCGCAAAATATTTCTGTGGGTAATGCGCCGGGCCAGGCGAATTTCTTCCTTAAATTGATTAAAAATTTCAGGGCTAAAATTAGTTTTACTTAATATTTTGATTGCAATGTTTTCATCGAGGTCGCGGTCACGCGCTAGAAACACTTCGCCCATCGCACCAACACCCAGCAGTTTTAAAATCTCGTAGCGATTGGCCAAGGTATCACCGATATTAACACGTGCATCTTGCGTTTTAGCTTGTTCCACGGCCCCCGATTTCATTTTTACCATGGTCGCTTTTTCTTCGATGGGCTGTAAATCACTTACTATCGTTTTGTCTTCATCAAGGGTGCTTGAATGAGTATCTGTCGCCTTGACTGCTGCGGGCGATTTTTGAACAGTTTTATCCAAATCATTCAGCAGAGAGCTTTCGGAAACCAGTTGATCACTTTCATCCAAGTCATCACTGAGTGCCGCGAGATAATTCTCCAATTCTGCTTTCTCTTTTAAGCTTGCACCCATGTGATTGACTGCGTTGTGTAAAACATCAATTTCGTCATTTTGCTTGTGAATGATGCGTTTTTCGGGGAAGTGGCCCTCCTGAATTTGGTTTGCTGTTTTGGCTAACTGAATGATGGGTTTGGTGATACGCTGCGACAGTATCCATGCAAACAGTGAAGCAAACACAAGGCAAATAATACCGACCAAAATAACTTGTTGTTGTATGCGTACAAAAGGCTTTAACAGTTCGTTTTGCGATTGCGAAGCCAATACGAATCCCAGGTTGCTTCCGTTAGCACCTTTTAAGGGGTAGGCAACGGAAAGGAACAGTTCTTCATCTACCAGAATTTTTAAATGGGAAATGGATTTTTCCGATTGATAAATACCTTCCCAGCGTGCTGAATCGGCCTTGAACCAGTTTTCCAGTTGGGGACCCAGGGTAGTTTGGGTATTAAAAATCGATTTTAGTGAATCGACTTCACGCTGTTCATTGCGCGTAAAAATAAAAAAGCCGATTTCGCTTGCTGTTAGGGAAAGCGTCTCTTGCGCCATTTCCGGCGAAAGCTCATACGCCAATGCGATGGTGCCGCGAACAATATCCGGTGCGAAATTATCAAAAACCGGTACAACAACGGTTTGTAGTAATTTTTCCTGAATTGAAATTATGCCGATTGCCTCTCTACCTTCAAGTGCAGAATCAAAGAGCGCGCTGCGGCCGGCAATATTTTGGTCTATGGCGTCGGGTCTGTCTGAGCGTGCAAGAATATTTCCTTCGTCGTCTGTGATTATCATCACGTCGAAATCAAGCGCTTTTTCAAATTCCAGGCTGAGGTCTTGCAGTGTGAGTGACTCCCCTTCATAAATTAAGGGAAAAACTCGCCCATCTTTAGCAAGACTTTTAACAATCTCAGTAATGGAATCAAAACGGCTATTAAGTTTGGTTTCAAGAATGATGCTGGACTGTGCGAGTGAACGCTCAATGGATGTGTTTGCCCCTTTTTTTGCTTCAATGCCAATGCGCCAGGATGTGGCGAAAACCAGCGCACTGAATCCTGTTAAGATAAGAAAAAATAACTTTTGGCGAATGCTAAATTTAACTTTGTATTTATTGTTTGCAATCTTGGTATTTTTTGGCATGTCAGTAAAATTCATCTTCAAATAATGCGGGCTTTTTGTCGTATTCCTTACCAAATTTATTTTTATGCGGTGTTCGTTCGTAGCTTGAAGCATCAATCGTTAAATCGGTCAGTGTGTTGCTGCCCGCTTTAATCTGAATCATTTGTTTGTGTTCTCCACGTATATGCCATAAGTGCAGTTCATATTCGCCGGGCGGAATCTTGGCAATGGAAAAAGCACCTTCCTTATCACTAATCGCATTCAATGGGTTGTCGCTAACCATGATAAATGAAGCCATTTCTGGATGAATGTTGCAGTACACTTTAACCACACCGCTGTGATTAAGTTGTACAGAGCGCACGCTGCCACCCTTAAAAGTGCCTAAATCAAAAGTGTTTTCACCCGATGACGAAAAAACATTGTGTTTAATGTTGTCGTGGTTGTTGAACTCCAAGCTGTCTCCCTTCATGACAGTTTGCACAAGAGGTAAGTAGGTTTTATTTTTCATATCTATTTGATGTGTCAGTGAGCGAGGGGCAGTTTGAATAGAGGAGCTCAGTGATTTCAGACTGACTATGACATTGGATGGTCTAAAACTTTTATTTCGTTTGCCCCGAATTTGAATTTTTCCATTCAGACTGCTCAGTTTTATCGCAGGCGTCTTTTCGGCTGGTTTAGTATTGATACTCGAGTTCTCAGCAATGTTGGTCTGTGCTTCTGGTTTGCGTACAGGCGGTGTAGTGGTTGAGGACTCAGGTTTTACTTGTTTATTGGAAGCTTGACTGGCAACTTTATCTTTTGAGTTGGAGGAGGGGGACGCAGCCCTTACTTGGGTGGGCGAAGATTCAAGTGTTTCAGACTCAGTGCTCTGTTCAACAGGCTCAGTTTGTGTCACTGCTTCAGTTTGGGTTTCGATTTGTGTGTCACCAGGCGCTGCTTTTACTTTAGATTCAGAGTCCTGTGCAGGCCAAGTGGTGCAAGCGCTAAGCAGAAGAAGCGAAGAAAGCCCCACCATCCACAGCGTATACATGTGCTGACTACGCATGTTAAATCCCTATTTTTATCTTATTGATCTCGCATCACTACCCGGTTGATATCGTCAATCATAAATGCCTGACAGACAAATCAGGGCGAAGATGCTTTAAATATTAGTGGTTTCAGTTCACTAAACACGAACAAAATAATGAGAGCATGAATTCTGCTCCTAATTGTGTGCCTTTTGTCCAATTTATCAATATATGTGACTTGTAATCAGGCTGTTAAAGGCCCATCCTTATACACAAACACTTCGTTGAATTACGCATAATTTCAATGATTTAGTGGCGAAAGCTGTATATTAAATTAGAATATCTACCCCCTGAAACAAGGCGCCAACTCTGGATGAGCATCGAAATCCCAGGTTACACAATCATTCGCCCTATCGGCCGAGGCGGTATGGCGACGGTATACCTTGCTGAGCAAGAGATATTTGAACGCGAAGTGGCGCTTAAAGTCATGTCCAGGAGCTTCGCTGAAGACCCGAGTTTTGGGCAGCGATTTTTTCGCGAGGCCAAAATTGTCAGCCGTCTTGTGCACCCCAATATTGTTACTGTGCATGATGTTGGCGAACACGATGGCCACTACTACCTGTCGATGGAGTATATCGACGGCGGAGATCTGAAACTTGCACGCAAACGCCTAACCTTTCGCCAGAAAATTAACGCTGTCAAAGATATTGCCAAAGCCCTGCAATATGCGGCCACCAAGGGCTATGTCCATCGCGACATCAAGCCTGAAAACATCATGTTTCACATTTCCGATGGGCGCGCAGTACTCACTGATTTTGGTATTGCTCGTGCCGCCGAAGCCGAGATGAGCGTTACCCAAACCGGGGTCGCGATAGGTACACCTCACTACATGAGTCCTGAGCAAGCCAAAGGCTTAGCAGTGGATGGCCGGGCTGATATATACAGCTTGGGAGTGGTGCTCTATTTAATGCTAACTGGCGATGTTCCTTATGACGCCGAATCAGCGGTGGCAATTGGCATTAAACACATTACAGATCCCATTCCGCTCTTACCAATGGCTCTCAATGAATTACAACCTATTATTGACAAAATGATGGCGAAATCTCCGGATCAGCGTTATCAAAATGCGGCATCGCTGATTAATGCGCTGGATGATCTCGATATGCCCGTGTTGGAAAAATTGGCCCTGGATTTTGATCGAGAACAAAAGGCTAGGGAACAAGTATCCGATGTTGAGAAAGATACGCCCACCCTGGTCTCTTCTTCCTCTAAATCAATCTCGGCCAGTGCGGAGCAAAAGGCAATAAAAGCTGCCGCACTGAGAGCAAGACAAACACCGAGCCCCAAAGCCAAAACGCCTGTTCCGAAAACAGTTCAAAAAGCAAATACCAAAGAAAACAATCAAGACCTTGAAAAGGTTACACCGCAGGCTCAAAACACTGAAATTAATGAAGCGCTTCCTGAAGAGAAAGAACGCTTTACAGTGATTTATGAAAATGAATTAGGTATGGACAGTGGTGGGTCGATGATAGGTAGTATGCTTGTCGGCCTATTGATTGTGGCGGCCTTGGGGGGCTCAATATATTTTTATCTCAACCCCTCAGATTGGCGAAGTCTACTGGCAAAAAGCCAGGCGATTTACGAGCAGACACGTGATCAAATTGAAGAAGTTGCCGTAAATGACACAGTGGATGATCCGGGTTCAGAGCAAGACTCTATATCACAAGTGGAAGAAGTTACATCTAGGGAATCGCTTGATTCAGTTGAAAATGAATTAACAATGCCAGCCGAAGGCGATAATGAAAGCCAACTTGCCTCTGGTGATATAGAGGGAAATGAATTAGAACAGCTCACAGCTGACGAAAACACTATTAGTGAAGATCCGTTAGCCGAAGGCCTGGAGCAAGTCCCCGCGGAACCCAGTGAAGAAGAATTACACTTACAGGCTGTGGCTGAAAAACGCGAAAATATATCGCGTCTGCAAGAAGCATTTTCAAAAGATTCCGCATTTCTACCGGATTTGGTCGCAGCGTACAGAGCACTGCTCGAAATCGAGCCGGAGGATACCGAAAGTTTGGCTGGTATTCAGAATCTGGAACAAAGTGAACGTACAAAAATCACGGAGATGATTACTGATAAAAAGTTCTCCTCGGCTCGAAAGAAATTAGAGCAACTTCAACTTCTTTTTCAAGAGAGTGATCCAACGTTACTTGCAGGCTTAAAAACACGTATTGAGAAAGAAGAACGTTTGGAAAATTTACTTGATAAAGGCAAGCGTTTATTTGCTGCGGGCAGCATTACTTCTCCTGAAGAAGAAAATGCTTTGAGTATGTACAAAACTGTTTTAGAAAGCGATGCTAAAAATTCTCGGGCTTTGGCGGGAGTGCGGAAAGTCTCTGACTATTATCTTCAACAGGCGCGTGAAGCGTATGCAAGTGAAGATATAGAAACAGCTGAAGAAAAAGTGAAGCTTGCGTTAGAAGTGGATTGGAAAAATGATAGCGCGGAAAAATTATTGGAGGATATTAGAAATCTCCAGGAACGCGTTGCCAAACGTGATCTGCTTTTGCTGCAGGCCGAAAAAGCACTAAATGAAGGGAATTATTTCGAACCTGTCAAAGCAAACGCCTACCATTATTATGCGCAAGTGCTGGAGGAGTCTGCAAGCGATGCCCGCGCGTTAAAAGGCATTGATATGACTTTGGAAGGGTTTTCAGCTTGGGTATGGTCGCTTGTTGGAGAAGAACGTTTCGATGAGGCAAAGAGCGCCTTTATCACACCAATGAATGTACTGCCGCGTGAAGAACGCTTGCAAAATTTGTCGAAAGCCGTCAATGCTGTGATTGAAGAGCGAATGGTGGCGAATCGCCCGGTGATTAGTAAGCTACTGGTAAGTGGTGAGCAACTGAGTGATACCAGCGGTCAACAAGCGGATTCTCTTAGCGTTGGCAAGGCAATTTATGTGGTTTTCGATTATAAAAACGTCGCTGTAAACTCGTCGATTATTGAAGCAAAATTATTGGACGGGGCAGGTAATATAGAGGTATCAAAAAAATCAATTGATGTAGCGAGCGGCGATGGGATGGCCAGTTTCAGTTTTGATAGCCCGGTGGGCAGTTTCCCTTCAGGGCTATACACACTGGTGCTTAGTATTAATGCGAGACAGCTTGATTCTTTAGTTTTTTCCGTCCAATAAAGCCTTAACTCATTTGGCTTTGTAAGTAATTTTCCAAGCCAACTTTCTCAATTAAGCCCAATTGAGTTTCCAGCCAATCAACATGTTCTTCTTCGTCGTCCAGAATATTCTGGAATAAATCTCGACTCACATAGTCCCGAACAGATTCACAATATTCAATCGCGTCACGCAAATCGGGAATGGCGATTAATTCCAGTTTTAAATCGCATTGCAACATTTCCGTAGTGTTTTCACCGATTAAAAGTTTTCCCAAATCCTGCATGTTGGGAATTCCCTCGAGAAATAAAATACGTTCAATTAGATGATCCGCGTGCTTCATCTCGTCAATGGATTCTTTGTGCTCATACTCGGCAAGTTCCTTTAAACCCCAATCCTTATACATACGTGAATGCAAAAAATATTGGTTAATTGCGATCAATTCATTGGCGAGAACTTTGTTAAGAAAAGCAATAACCTTGGGGTCACCTTTCATGCCGGGCTCCTATAACGTGAGAATAAATGGTTTGCAATGCAGCTTGTGTAGCACCGAGACACCAGTTTAACCAGTTCGTTGATCAGTGGAAAGTCGCAACCAGATTTGCGATGGGTAATTGATCGTGAAGTACAATCGTGTCGGAATATATCGCGCAGTAATATTGTTCAGTCCCCCTGACGGCAGTGGCTTTTAACAACCAGGAATCCAAATAGACTAAATCGGGGTCATAGTAGCCATCGTTAGAGGGGAAATAGGGTATATATTTTTCAGATTTCAGTTTCGCGACGAGATCTTCCGGCGCGCCTTCTTCTTCCATAATCTGAATATGTTTGCTGAGTTCATCTTTTGTCAAAATCAGCATGGAGAGCTCTTGCCCGCTAGAGGTATGCAAAATGTAACGCTTGGGGTTCATGACGAAATAATATTCACGTACATCATATTCTTCGCACACACCGGAAAAGTGTTGACAGAGTGCGGGGTCAGAGAAAATAGCATTAGGGCCATCAAGCGCGCGTGTCTTGAGCTGCCGTGAAATATCTCGAAAGTATTCCTGTTGAAGTCGACTAATGGCTTTATTGAGTTCTTCTGCCAGGTTTTTTTTGCCCTTACTCAGGTAATAATCAATAACGCCATCATTAAATGCATCAATCACCTCAGAGCCACTGATCTCGCTGGTTAGCAAAATCTTCTTAATGTTGGGATTCTTTATACGACGGCAAAATTCCAAACCATTCATATCCGGCATGAGATAGTCCACAATCACTACAGACAGTTCTTCATAGCGATCCTGGCGGCTTCTGAGAAAGGCGGGCAGATTGAAGGTGAGCTGGACGATGTCTTCGAGTTCGTCGTGAGTGAAATGCTCGCTTTTGTTTTGGGATGCAAGCATCGGAGTGCCACGGTTATTTGCATAGCTAAGTGCTGCCTGGGGATCCTCAAATGTGCAGCAGGGGAATTTTTCTTGCAGTGACATAGACAAGGCCAAAAGAAAATTCGCATTGTCATCAACTAGCGCTATTTGGGTGGGGAAATAGCACAAAGCAATTTCAGATTGCATGTTTTGTCCTAAGGTTTGGGAGCTTTTTTATCAGTATTTTTAGGGAGGTAAAACTAGCACAAAAAAACTTTGCTAAAAGGAATTAGCGCGACAATTTACGTATTGATTTGTGTTTGTTATGAGTTCGTCTGAGTAGGGGATACTAGGCAAGTTGAAAAAACAGATCGTTATCATCGACAAGGTGATTTTTTAAGCTGTCATTGACGATTTCATTGGCCAAACAAGCACATTTGCCGCATTGTGAGGCCACACCAAGCTGACGACGAACCTGACGAAGGTTGCTGGCGCCTGAACTGACCGCTTCGCGAATTTGGGAGTCCGTGACTCCTTTACAAAGACACACATACATTGCTTTCACACCTGTAAATACCGCTATTAACAAGCTTAATGTAAATGATAATGATTGTCAATTAATAAAATCACTAAAACTAATGGTGCTCATATACAAAATTAATGAAAATCTATTGATGCATTGTGTATCATTTGGCACCGCTATCAGGTTGGCGAGGTATAGGAATTTCATTCTGCTTGCCTATAAATCAATCTGAGATCAAAACTCTATATATTTCAATCACTTATAACTATTTTCCAGGGAGAAAAATCATGGGCGTACTTGTTGGTAAACCAGCTCCAGATTTCACTGCACCGGCTGTATTGGGCAGTGGCGAAATTGTTGACGAATTTACATTCTCGGCGGCCACCAAAGGCAAAAAAGCGGTGGTTTTTTTCTATCCGCTGGATTTCACCTTTGTCTGTCCGTCTGAATTATTGGCCTTTGACCACCGTTTGGCTGAATTTGAAAAGCGTGGTGTTGTGGTGATTGGTGTTTCAATCGACTCCCATTTTAGTCACAACGCGTGGCGTAATACGGCTATCGAAGATGGTGGTATTGGCCCTGTGAAGTACACACTTGTTGCAGATATGACACATGCAATTTGCCAGGCTTATGATGTTGAGTCTGAAGGCGGTGTTGCTTTCCGAGGCTCCTTTCTTATTGACGAAGAAGGTGTGGTGCGCCATCAGGTGGTTAACGATTTACCCTTGGGTCGCAACGTCGACGAAATGTTGCGTATGGTTGATGCCTTGGCTTTCCATCAGGAATTCGGTGAAGTGTGCCCAGCCGGTTGGAAGGATGGCGATAAAGGTATGACGGCATCACCAGAAGGTGTGGCTGCTTACTTAAAAGAAAACGCAGAAGCACTTTAATTCTCAGTTCAGGTTTGCAGGTGCTGGCTGTACAAATTCACAGTCGGCACCTTTTTCTCTCCTTCCTCTCAGCTTCCACGCACCAGTATCAAACCCCTTACAAAGTTATACCAGACTATTCCTCTAGTTCGGCGTCGGAGAGGGGCCAGCCACCGAAGTTTTTCCATTTATTCACAATCGTACAAAACAATTCTGCCGTTTTTTCGGCGTCGTAGGCAGCGGAGTGCGCAGATTTATTGCAAAATTCTATGCCCGCCAAAGCACAAGCGCGAGCCAACACCGTGTGACCAAAAGCCAGACCTGAAAGTGTGGCGGTGTCGAAGCACGAAAAAGGATGGAAAGGGTTGCGTTTTATTTCACAGCGTTCTGAGGCAGCATTTACGAAATTGAGATCAAAGTGTGCATTGTGTCCGACCATGACCGCGCGATTGCACTCATTTAATTTTATTTGTTTGCGCACTTCCTGAAATACTTCATTCAAGGCAAGGCTTTCTGCAACGCTCTCACGTTCACTACTTTGTAAATCGATTCCGGTAAAGTCCAGGGCGCTTTGTTCTATGTTCGAACCCTCAAAGGGTTCAACGTGAAATTCCAAAGTTTTGTAGGGTAGTAAAAGGCCGTCTTCATCCATTTTTAAAGTTACTGCGGCAATTTCGAGTAGGGCATCTGTGTCGCTATTAAATCCGCCGGTTTCTACGTCAATAATAACGGGCAGAAAACCGCGAAAACGCTTGGCAATAGTGTGTTCAAATTCGTCTGTCACAGCAGAGGATTCATTATTCGTAATACTGTTTGATGTCACTTCGATATTTTTACTCACTGAGCAACTGCCAGTTTAGTGTTTCGCCAGCAAGCAAGGGGACCAATTTGGAGCCGGCCATATTAAAACTGTCAGGCACTTGCCAAGGTTTACGCTGCAAGCTAATGCTATCTTCGTTGCGTGTTAAACCGTAAAAGTCAGCACCAAATTGTGAAGTAAAACCGTTGAGCTTATCCAAAGCGCCAGCACGATCAAAAGCTTCAGCATACATCTCAATTGCAGCAAAAGCGGTATAACAACCTGCACAGCCACAGGCATTTTCTTTTTTACTTTGAATATGTGGTGCTGAATCTGTACCGATAAAAAATTTCGGGTTGCCGCTGGTGGCAGCTTCGATCAATGCGGTTTGATGTGTATTGCGTTTCAGTATGGGCAAACAAAAATAGTGGGGACGTATGCCGCCGACTAACATATCATTTCGATTAAAAAGTAGATGATGAGCAGTAATCGTTGCCGCTACGTTTTTCCCGGCATGGGCTACAAATTCGACGGCCTGTTTGGTTGTAATGTGCTCCAAAACTACCTTTAAGCCTGGAAAGTCACTCACGATCTGCTTGAGAATATTTTCGATAAAGATGGCTTCGCGATCAAAAATATCGATGTGTTTATCCGTCACTTCGCCATGCACCAACAATTTAATTCCCCGGTCTTCCATTGTTTCCAAAACGGGATAAATATTTTTTATATCAGTGACGCCGGAGTCTGAATTCGTGGTTGCGCCAGCGGGATAAAGCTTACATGCGTGTATACCAGCGAGCGCTGCGTCTTTTATGTCCTGCTCACTTGTTTGATCTGTTAGATACAAGACCATTAAAGGCTCAAACAAATCACCCTCTTTCAAGTGCTGGCGAATACGACCTTCATATTCCTGAGCTTGTTTAAGATTGGTGACGGGTGGCACGAGGTTGGGCATAACAATCGCGCGTCTAAATTGGGCAGCGGCATGAGGAACTGTGAGACTCAAGGAGTCGGCGTCACGTAGATGAATATGCCAATCATCTGGACGCGTAATTTTTATCGTGTCAGGCATGGGTTCGGGTCAGGCATGGGAAAGAAACGTCAATATAGAGGGGCGAATGCTACCGGAATTCCACCTAATTTGCAGCTCGACCTTTATCAAGATTCGGGTCTGACCCCAGCCGTAAATCCAGCAAAGAAAGGAAACAAGCGCACTTTGTACCTGTTTTTAGGGAAAAAGCGATTGACGGTTAGGCCGCGTGACTCACTGAACTGGCGTGACCCGAGGGGGCATATTAAATTAACAGGAAGAGTTTTTACCTATTCACTAGCGGACTAAAGAATGAAACGGAAAAGCCGATACCTAAAGGACAAGCGGTAAAAGTATGTATATGTCCTTTAAATCAACATTTCTAGCCGGGTGTTTCACCCTGGTTTTTTGCGCTGGTTCGGCAGTGGCGGAAACCAATACGGTCCCGGAAAAGCGGCTTCCAGATCCGCAAAAATATGCGCTGTATTCCAACGCGATCAGTGACGGTGCCTGGCGAGCGCGAACCAGCGTATTCTCCTGCTCACTCGAACATAACTTACCCTATTACGGCAAAGCCCTGTTTCGCACGCGTGCAGGTGAGCGTTCAGCTTTTTTGTTAACTGAACAGTCAAGCCGATTCGAGCCCGGCGAAGCACAAATTTTTGCGCAATTACCTGCCTGGAAGGAAGGTTTGGAGCGCGAACAAGTGGGTTCGGCGCCTGCAAAAAGGGGGCGCACACCAATGTGGCTGGATGCCGATTGGGCTGAAATAATTCTGTTGAAGCTCTATGAAGGCATGGAAGTAGAAATCACTCAAAAAGCTTGGTATCAGCAGGAAGCCAGCGCACGTACGCGTTTGGTGATTACTCCAATAGGATTTCGTCCGGCCTACAATCGTTACCTGTCTTGTCTGGGAAGCTTGTTGCCCGCTAACTTTGATCAGATGAAGCGCAGTGCGATTTATTTTCCGGATGAGGAAATTGAAGAAATCCCGCCTCAGGAAGCGCAAAAACTCGACAGAATTTTGAAAATAGTGAAACACGATAAAAGTATTCGCGCATTTTTTGTTGATGGGCATACTGATAGTGCTGGTGATAGAGCTGACAATTTGGAAGTGTCACGGGTAAGGGCGGAAATGGTGGCGAATTATTTAACGCGTCGTGGTGTACCGGAAGATTGGATTACACTGCGTTGGCACGGTGAGCGCTATCCCGTTGCTTCTAATGGTACAAATTCAGGTAAGGCGAGAAATCGACGTGTTACAGTACGCATGGAACGTGTTGATGAAATTGAAGTGCTGCCACTAAAAGAAGAGCGCGCAGAATAAAATTAATTTTCGATTAGAAAACCGTTTAGTAAGGCTTGCGCCCAAACTTTCTCTTTCGCATTATTAAATGCGCTGTTAGCGGCGCGATTTAAGGCGGTAACCATTGCATCCGTCTGCCCGGCTCGCCAGGAAACCAGCGCCGAATAGAAGTCTGACTTTAACTTTGTACAAGAATTTTGTTTAGCGAATACCGCGCGTTGATTAAAGCCCGTTGCATCAGCATTTAAAACCAGGCGAATAATTTCTTGTTCCTCTTTGTTCGCGGTCTTTTTTAGTTTTAATTGATCCTCAGCGGAATTGGTTTTTCCGGCAAGCCGACCCAGCCAATAGTAAACTGCGAGATCCTGAATATCCAATTCTCCCTGTTCCTTTGCCATCGACATAAATTCTTCCGCAAAATTCCAAATTCCATTTGCCGCCGAGGCCATTGCCAAAGTTTTAAATGATTCTTTGGTGTGCAAAGTGTTTTCAGCTTCCTTGACAAATGCATCAGTTTGAAAAGGCGTGTCCAATAGTAAGGATGTTTTGATGTGCGCAGCAATGTTTCCCGCGTTAATTTCCAATTCACGAGAATGCTGAACTAAATATTGAGATAGGGGAGTCAGCCCAAGTGCGAGGTAGAAATTGGCAGAATCTGTAAACCAGTAGGGATTGTCACTTTTTAAAAATGCGGCCTTGGCGCTGTGTGTTGCTGCCAGATTTAATTCCCGTGAATTTTCACCGCTTGTGCAGGATTGATTTTTGGCGAGCCGAGCAAGATTATTGGCAAAATGCCAGTGGTATTCGGCCACGGTGCTATCCAATTCAAGTGCACGGAAAGTGCTATGTGCAGCAAGTGCGTACTGACCTAATCGGGTGTACTGCTCTCCGAGTTGTTTCCAGCTCATTGCATCGGTCGGTTTTTGTTTAATTGCACGTTTTGCAAGTGGAATTAATTCCTGTGGTGTTGCCTGTTTAAAATTCTGAATGGCGAATTCCATGCGCGCAGGCGGAGGAACTTCACTCAGCACGGCAGGGGGTAAATGTTGGTAGATGGCAAGCAGCTCTTCTTCACTGACAGATTCGGTATAAAAACCGTGATACACACTCGATAGATAATGAGCATGTTGGTGATTCGCTTTCTGTGGCTCTAAGGTATAAGCATTTTTATAGTAGCGATAAGCATCGGCAAGATCTTTAAGTTGGTCATTTTTTTCCCAGAGTTGCCAGCTCAGTTCCCCACGCTTAAACCAGCGCTCTGCGTCACTGCTTATTTGTCCTGTGTTTTTAGTTTTTTGGCTGCCGCAAGCGGATAAAACACAGATCAATAAAATTATAGTGGTACACGCATTCAACTTGCGCACTCGCTTAAACCCTACCACGGCGAATAACCCAATTCTCGTGCTTTGGCGAACGCTTGTTGCGATTCGTCTATTTGCGAATTAAATCCGCGTGCTACGGCGAGCACATACCAGGCTTTGCCATTTTTTGCATTTAATATTACAGCTTGCTCGGCTGGAGCGAGTGCGTTTTCAAAATCGCCGCGTTCGATATTGTGTTCAGCGAGTGCAATCTGGTATTCAACACTTTCTTCGCCGAATTTTATGCGCGTCTCAGCCAAGTCAACCGAGTAACCATCTTTAAGTTCGAAACCAACAGTCCAACTTTCATTGCTTCCCAGACGGTTTATGTCTTCATAGTATTTCTTATAGTCACTCACACTAAGATTTAATTTGGGTTTGTAAAACTCCATTTCTACGCGGTAACCGTTTTCTATCTCCATGCCCTCCTGAAGTAAACGGAACCAGGGAAGTCGGATTTCTTCACCTTGAGAATGCACCACGGGCAGAGAATTTTTTCCGGCGAGGAAGTTAACTGTCATGTACAGGCGATAGGACGTATCGTCAAAGAAATTAAGTTTACGGTTTTCTGGTAGGGGGAGATTTCCGCCTGAGCCAAACAAATAATTAAGTTGGTTAAAATTCGCGGCGCGTGTGATCTGTTCGTCGTCCAGTTCCTTGAACTTGAATTTGGCCAAAATTTTAACGGGCTTCCAAATGTCTTCAGCATTAATCAATTGTGTTTCGAGCTCATAATCCAGCGCGCTGCTGTACATACCTTTAACAAAATTGGTGAGATTGGTTTCTTTCTCGTTGCTGTTGGTCCACCAGGAACGCGTGTTTTGTTCAAAAATGCCGGACAGGGCGATCTCAACCTGCGCGAGAGTTCGCTTATCTTCATCTGACTGGTAGTTAATTGTCAGGTGTGCAAAAGAGGGAGAAAACTCGTGTTGCAAGCGCGTCATCGTGCCACCCTTGCCATCCACAATGAGCGTGTTTTGATTTTCAAGGTAATTGCTTACCCCGGGATACAAAACGCGATCACCGGTTGTATCGATATACATCGCCGGTTCTTTTGAAGTTTTCGGAATATAAACAATCATGTGGTCAAACATTAAGTTGACCAACTCTGCATCGCTGTCTCCATTACTTGGCGTTTCGACCAGAGCGGGCAGCGCATCAATGCCGAGCATACGTAACAAGGCAATTGTTAATACTGTTTGGTCTTTGCAATCCCCATAATTGGATTTGATAACTTCATTGGGGAAGTGCGGCTCATAACCGCCACGACCCAAGTGCGCAAATACATAGCGAATATTGTCTTGCATGTAAGCATAAACTGCGCGAATTTTTTGCTCGCGCGTTGCATTGGGCGCGAGCTTAAAGCGCTTCACAATATTATTAAGTTCGGGAGTAGGGGAAAGCTTGTCAGCCACTTTTTCCCAGGTCCAGGCATCGACGGCGGACCAATCGCGATGCGTTGAAACTTTCATCATGGGCGCAACCTTGTAAAAAGGCGGCATCCATAATTCTGTATGAAAAGGCTCTACATTTCGCCAGGACCAGCTATAAATTATTTTGCCCATTTCTTTCCGGCTTTTTTTCTTTTCCGGATAGCCATTGAAATATTTAAAGTTCAAAGTTTTATTTTCAGGGGCACTCAGCTCGTATTGGTAATTATGGACAAAATCACCGCGCCAACCGTCACCGCCAATTTTTCGTTGGAAATACCACGGGGTACTGCTATCGGAATGCAAATCGGGAAAGGCCAGGTTTTTGCTGGTTTTGGTGTATTGAAACTCAATGATTGAGCCTTCAACGACATTTGGTAGCGAGAATACCAGCTCACTACTGTCGGAATAGAAATCTTGCCCGCCGCCAGTAATGCGATGCTGGACAGCGTCTTCGGAAACGGGAGCGATTTTTCCGTCTCTGGAACGACTGTTTGCAAAATCCAGTTCCATATTGCTGTAGTAGTGATCGAAAGGAATTACGATTCGCCCGTAGTCACGCGCGGCCTCCAGCGAATTAATACGTACGGAGTAATAATTTACGTGTTTCCAGCTACCGTCCCGTTCAAAGCTCGCGCTTTCGAGGGCATACAGCACTTCGGCGTCGGGGTGGCGATTTTTGATTTTTGCCTGCTCTTCCAGGGTGGGAGCCAAGCGGGCACTGTTAGCCCATGTGTGCAGGGAAATGAGCTGGAAAAATAGTAAGCCTGCAACAGTAGTCAATCTCAACATGAATCATTCCATCTGATGCTTATTCGTTATTTGGCAGCAATGTAACACAAGCTTTATAAGCTCGCAGCTAAGCGCTACAATCACGCCCCTTTTAAACCCGTGCGCAGAAATAAGTGGAGCGTATATGTCTGATTCATCAATTAAAAAGGTCGTGCTAGCCTACTCCGGAGGGCTTGATACCTCTGTGATTGTTAAGTGGCTACAGGAAAATTATAGCTGTGAAGTGGTTACTTTTACTGCCGATATAGGCCAGGGGGAGGAGGTAGAACCGGCCCGCGCCAAAGCTGAAGCCCTTGGGGTGAAAGAGATCTACATTGATGATCTGCGAGAAGAATTTGTGCGCGATTTTGTTTTCCCCATGTTTCGTGCAAACACTATCTACGAGGGTGAATACCTTCTTGGGACATCCATTGCCCGGCCATTAATTGCCAAGCGTTTGATTGAGATTGCCAATGAGACAGGTGCCGATGCGATTTCCCACGGCGCCACGGGCAAAGGTAACGACCAGGTGCGATTCGAATTGGGTGCCTATGCACTCAAGCCCGGTATTAAAGTGATCGCGCCATGGCGAGAGTGGGATTTGAGTTCTCGCGAAACCCTCATGGCCTATTGTGAGCAACACAACATTCCTGTGGATTATGCCAAGGCGAAGAAGAAATCTCCCTATTCGATGGATGCAAACCTATTGCACATCAGCTATGAAGGCGGCATTTTGGAAAACCCCTGGGCTGAAGCGGAAGAAGATATGTGGCGTTGGTCGGTCTCACCAGAGCAAGCGCCAGACAAGCCGGAATACATTGAGTTGAGTTTTGAAGGTGGCGATGTTGTAGCCATCAATGGCGAAGCAATGTCACCCGCTACTGTATTGGAAACATTGAATAAAAAAGGTGGGGCACACGGTATCGGGCGTTTGGATATTGTTGAGAACCGCTATGTGGGTATGAAGTCGCGTGGGTGTTATGAAACACCGGGCGGAAGTATTTTGTTACCCGCTCACCGTGCAATAGAAAGTTTAACTCTGGATCGTGAAGTGGCTCACCTAAAAGATTCACTGATGCCGAAATACGCAGAGTTAATATACAACGGCTATTGGTGGAGCCCGGAACGCAAGATGCTACAGACCGCTATTGATGAGTCGCAAGCAACGGTTAATGGTGATGTGCGTTTGAAACTCTACAAAGGTTCAGTAAAAGTTGTGGGACGACGTTCGAACCAAAGTTTATTTGATGAGAGCATTGCGACATTTGAAGACGATGCCGGTGCTTACAATCAAAAAGATGCGGAAGGCTTCATCAAATTAAATGCGCTTCGCATGCGCATCGCTGCACAAAAGGGTAGAAACCTTTTGTAATTTCTTGCTCGGCAGCTTGGCTATTGCAGAGTTTGGGTAGAAAGACTGATACCTAAATTCTGCAGTTGCTGTTCTGCCAACACATCTCCTGTTGATAGCCAGCGTTGATACAGCGCGATAATATCATTTGCATCAAAATAATTTTCCTTTGAGCACACTTGGGAAACCAGTTCCAGCATCCGTGCGAAAGTGGTGGAAAGCTCGGAAAAAATATGTCGATGACTCTTTGCATTTTCTGCGAGGTAATCGTAAGCGCCGCCACCCATACCAACAAAATAATCTTTTCTGATTCCTTTGCGTGCATAGTTTTCTGGAAATAAACTTCCGAGAAATAAGGCGAGATCGCCAAGCTGCCTCAACATTAAACAGCGAGCATGCTTTTCCTGAGTTTCGTGTGCATCTTTGTAGAGCAGTGCAAGTGGACGCAAGGTAAGGGATCCATTTTCATATGAAAATAATTGATCGCTGTTCCCAAAGCGTGCGAGCAAACTGCCAATATACCAAAGTGTGTCTTCGTGGGGAGACGGATTAAGTTGAGCGCTGCATTCCGCTAATCGTTCACGAAAATAATCTGCCAGCGTCATTTCGAAGTTGGGACCTGAACGTACTAACAAGGCGTTCCTCCTCAGTAACAAGTAAGACCTGCTTACCTTCTTCTTGGCTACCTGTTTTAAGTGTAATCATAAAACTGCAAAGATGCCAATATGCAGTTGCAAGAATTCGATGCAATACTTAAGCCAGTTTTAATAAAAATGGTGGGAAAAAAAAGAGCGCTAACGCGCTCTCTTTGTCTAATTTATTGGCGGGAGATAATTATAATGCTCGCCATAATAGAGCATTTGATCGATAAAGCTTTCAGGGTATTCAACCTGCACATCTGTGATGGTCTCATCTTCGAATATGGCAACAAGTTTTGGGTTGATGAATCCCTGGTAGGGTGCAACATCCAGTTTTGCAAAGCGTTCCAGCACTTCCTGGTGTATTTCCTGATCGACTTTCACACCGTATGTTTCGACCAAATGTTCGGCTGCCGCGTAGTCGCCTTCTGATTTGATGCGCTGCATTTCACGAAGCAGTTCGCCAAACAACAGGCGGAGTTTTTCATAGTCATTAATTTTTAAATAGGTTTTATTTTCTTTTTTAACATACTCAATCACCTTATCAGTTTTGCCTTTCTCGTAGGCCCAAAGTGCAATAAGCTGACGATTTTGCATGTGCGCTTCTTCAAGTTGTTCGCCAGGTTTCAGCCTGCTTAGTTGTTGCATTAATCCGTTGCGGATATAGCGATCGTATTCAACGCGTCCAACATCTAAATTGGGCATAACACCAATTTCAACGAGTTTAGGATCTCTTAAAAAATATAAAGCGACCAGATCAGCTCGGGCCTCTTCCATTGTGGACGCATACTGTTTGAGTGTTTCTTTCGTTGTTTTTACTCCGGGATCGAGTTTTCCCGAAGCGTGACCAATGACTTCGTGCATATCGGTGTGCAAATGACTGGACAACTCACCGTATTTTTTCGCAAGATCAATTTCCTGTTCACTGAAAGCAAACTCCTCAAGTAAAGCACCGCGCGTTGCGTTATAAGCATCGGTAATGTTGCTGAGACTGACCGACTTGGAGCCGTACTGTGCACGAATCCAATCTGCATTTGGCAAATTTATGCCAATGGGCGTGGTGGGTGAGGCGTCTCCTGATTCGGCGACAACAGTAATTGCCTTACCTAAAATACCTTTCACTTCTTCTTTTTTGTGCGTGTCTAAAATGGGAGAGTGATCTTCAAACCACTGCGCATAGTCTGCAATTTTTCCTATGCGTTGCGTGGCTTCCTCATCGCGAAATGAAACGACGGATTCAAATGAACCGCGATAGCCCAGCGGGTCGTTATACACTTCGATGAAACCATTGATAACATCAATAGCGGATTCACTGTCGGCAACCCAGGCAATATTGTATTGATCGAAATCGGCGAGATCTCCCGAGCGATAATATTTCACAAGTAATTCGAGTGCTTTTTTCTGCTTCGGATTTTCAGCGACGGTGATGGCTTTTTCCAGCCAGTAAACGACTTTTTCAATGGCCTCGCCGTACATGCCGTCGATGTACCAGGTTTTCTCTTTGAGTTCACCCTGTTCTTTCACTAATTTTGAATTCAAACCGTGAGAGATTGGTCGTTCTTTATCATTTTTACTTGCTTCTTGATAAAAAGCGACCACTTCTGCTTCAGTCACGTTTTCATAAAAATTTACCGCGGAGTCCAATACTTTATCTACACCCTGATCGCGATTTACTTTTTTTGCTGCAACGCTGGGATCGAAAATAATTGGTTTTAATTCTGCTAAAAGGTCTTCAAGGCTCTGATCTTTTTGAGTGGGCCAGGTTGCTTCGGCTTTTATGGATTGCGCCCAGCCAAGTAAGTCTTCAAAGCTAAAGGCGGGGTTGAACTTTGCACTGGAATAATGATGGTGAATACCGTTTGCCAACCAGATTTGTTGGGCATAGGTCATAAAAGCCTTGAAAGCCTCAGTCGAGCGGTCCCCCTGATAATGCTTAACAATTTCTTCTACAACTGCACGTATGCGCAAATTATATGCGTTGTTTTGATCCCACATGATGTCGCGACCAGACAAAGCTGCTTCAGATAAGTAATACAGCAAGGTTTTTTGTTGTAGCGACAAATCCTCAAAACCGGGCACCTTGTAGCGGAGGATCTGAATGTCGGCAAAGCGTTCGGCAAGATATTTGAAAGTGTCAGTATCGCCACTCACCTGGGTGAGGCTTTCTTTATTAGTCGCTTCTGAAGTTGGTGTTTGTGTCGACGGTGGGTCTGTGCTGTCTTGTGAGCAGGCCATTAGCCCCATCAAAGTAGAAATAATAAAGGCTATGGTGATGTGACGAATCAATGAGTTAGACACCTTGTTCCCCCTTTTTAACGATCAAACAGCTGTTTTAATTTTGCGAAATGGTAGCACAGACTGGGTGAGAATTTCTAAGACGGCTGTGTCTGTCGAGCTTGCCATTGTTCCAGTGAAATTTCATACAGAACATGTTGTTTAAGCGGGTTGCCGTCGGGCACATTGGGATGCGGGAAATCCTGATGGGCATTGTGCATGCCAATTCTATGCATCACCGCACGCGAAGGTGCATTCAGCTCTGAGGTAAAGGCAACAACGAATTTGAGTTTCAGATTTTCAAAGGCAAATTTAAGAGCAGCTTCTGCGGCCTCCGTGGCGTAGCCCTTTCCCCACACGCTCGCGGCATACTGCCAGCCAATTTCAATTTGATCTACAAAGGGGAGTTCAAGCGGCTCATTCAAACCTGTCAGGCCAATCAGTTCTTTTGTGCTTTTTAATTCCACCGCCCAAAAGCCCCAGCCCTGCTTTTGGATGAGGCCTCGCATTTTTGCGATTTTCTCCTCACTTTGCTGGCGGTTTAAGGTTGATGGAAAATAGCGCATCACTTCGGGGTCAGAAGTCATTGCAGCATAAGCATCAAGGTCATCAAGTCGCCATTGCCGCAGCAGTAAACGTGGCGTTTCCAGTGTGGCAATTTGGCGATAGAGTAAGTTCACGGTTTAGGTGAGCTTTTTAACGGCGTCACCTGTGTTAACTGTGCCGGCTTCGATCACTTTCGCATTAATGCCGCGAAGATTTAAGGCTTTGCCCTCATCAGAATTTACCCACATTACGGCATCTTTGCCGAATCGCTCTGAGAATTTTTTGCAGCCTAAATGCGGTTCTTCGGTTACTTCGAGAATGGCGGTGCCGATTTGAAAACGCGTACCTGCGGGCAGATTTTCTTTGCTGATGTCAAAATCAATGTAGAACTGATCGCCCGCCAAAGGCCAGCGTGCTTTATCCTCTTCAATGGCCGCGGTTGCGCGCGCATTCATAATATTAATTTGCATTTCAACATTTGCAGGGCCTTGCTTGAAGCCCCGCGTTTTCCAGCTATCACCCAGTAAGCCTTCTTCTACTGTGAGTTCGGCAGTACTTAATACATTGCGTTCGCCTTCTTCAGGACGACAAACAATGAGTTCAACTGTCCCAACTTCTTTTGGAGCTTGACGGATAGAATCGAGATGCGTGTTGAGCGCTTCCATTTAATAAACCTTAGGTGAGGGTTAAACAAACGAGTACCAGCAAAGCAACGTTACTAATAAAGCCGATTAAATAGAAATAACTGCGTGGACTCGGATTTTTCTCAGTTGCAATAGCGTAGTAAAGGGCCATGTGAATGATGCGCGCAAAAGCGAAGGTTAAGGTATAAATTCCCACCCATTTGGGGCTGGCTCCCGCAAGCACTGCCAGGAAAACCGTCGCGAGCATCATGCTGGCATTTTCCAGGGAATTCGCCATACAACGATTGCTGCGAAATACAAAAGAGTTGTGGCTGAGGCTGGAACTCATTTTGCCAGGTATGGCGCCAGGTTGTTTGGCCTTGACGATGGCGGCAATAAAAGATTGAGCTAGCAAGGTTGCGATTATCAGGCTCAATCCCCACCAGGTGTTTGAGTAATCGTTGGTGAACATCTCTAACATGGCAGACCTCTTTCCCTGATGAACTAGAGCTGCATTGTATAGCCCGTTGGCTTGAATATAAATGCTCAGATAAAAAGTTTTTGCTTGTCGGCCTTATTTAAGGCTTTGATTGCGGCTTCACGTTGACTGGCTTGCGAGCGATTTTCAAAGGATTCGGTATGCACAATTTTCAGTGGTTTAACCGTACGAAAAAATTTGGCGCCGCGTGCTTTGTATTTGCCGTTAAAAGTATCGAGATGTTCCTGGAAGCGCCGTTGCAGATCTTTTGTGATGCCCGTATAAAAAGTATGCTGATTCGTGAGTATCATGTACACAAACCAGGCAGAACCTTCCTCGTTTTCTGAATTATCTTCGAGCATGAACGTCTCGTTTTATTTTGTTGGTTATTACTCTACTGGTGGAGGCGGCATCCTTCAATGAAAATCACGGGATTTAAGTTCGAAGTTGCTTAGGCGCTCAGAATAGTCTTCGAGGCGACCGGCAATGATGTGAATTACTGAATCCTTGGTTTCCAGTCGGCCCTTTATAAGCAGTAACTTGCTATTCAATAAAATTGATCGAAACAATTCCTGAGTGTTTTTCCACACAATAATATTAATATTGCCTGTTTCATCTTCAAGGGTGAGAAACACGGTACCTTTTGCCGTGCCCGGACGTTGGCGGCCAGTAACCAAACCAGCTACCTGAACAAAACGTCCATTACTGATGGTGTGCAACTGATCCTGTTTTTTGCAGCGGTTAAAGGGGTATTCGCTACGCAATAAAGCCATGGGATGAACACGTAAACTGTGGCCGGTAGTTTGATAATCGCTGCTAATATTTTTTTCTGTGGTGGGTGCAGTAGTGGTTAGCACAGTGTTGTCACTTTCCCAGTCGAAAATGGGGCGAGCTTCTTCTATAGCCGCCGATTGCCAGCGCGCCTCATGTCGATTACCGCTCAAATTATGCAATACATCGGCGGATGCCAATATTTGTAGATCGGTATCATTGAGTGCACTGCGTTGTGCCAGTTCATCAATAGAGGTAAAAGGCTTGCTGCGCGTGGCAACAATTTTTTCTGCAGTTTCCTTTCGCAAACTTTTAACGCGAATCAAACCCAAACGCACAGCCCAATGGCCGCGATGTTTTTCCAGGGTGTTTTCATAAAAGCTCTTATTTATCTCTATAGGCAGTACTGCAATATTATGTCGCCGTGCATCCTGAATAAGTTGCGAGGCCGAATAAAAACCCATGGGCAAACTGTTTAACAAAGCACAATAAAACGCGGCCGGATGATGACATTTAAACCAGGAAGAGGCGTAACATAAAAGTGCAAAGCTTGCCGAGTGGGATTCAGGAAAGCCGTAACCACCAAAGCCCTTGATTTGCTCAAATAAACGGAGGGCGAAACTTTTATCGTAACCATTGTTTAGCATGCCGCGAATAAATTTTTCTTCAAACTGTAGCAGATTGCCATTTTTCCCCCAGCTTGCCATGGCGCGCCGTAACTGATCGGCCTCGCCACCACTGAAGCCCGCTGCGACCATAGCAAGGCGAATGGCTTGCTCCTGAAAAATCGGTACGCCCAAGGTGGGAGCGAGCACGTCTTTAATCGCAGGGCTCTCGTAACTGACATCCTCCTCCTTGTTTCGTCTGCGCAAATAGGGATGCACCATATCGCCCTGAATTGGGCCGGGGCGCACAATGGCAATTTGAATCACTAAATCATAAAAACTGCGCGGGCGTAAACGCGGTAGCATCGACATTTGCGCACGGCTTTCCACCTGAAAAACGCCAACACTGTCTGCACGGCTTAACATAGCGTAAGTGGCCGGATCTTCGCGTGGCACATCAGCTAAAGAAGTAATGGTTTTGTCATAACGGCTAACGTATTCAATAGATTTTTTTAGGGCGGTGAGCATGCCGAGTGCTAACACATCCACTTTTAATAAGCCCATGTCTTCGAGATCTTCCTTATCCCATTGAATGATTGTGCGATCCGGCATGCTTGCGTTTTCGAGAGGTACCAAATCGCTGACTTTATCCTGGGCAATAATAAAGCCACCCACGTGTTGAGATAAATGGCGAGGAAAACCGAGAATTTGTTCAACCAGAGAAAAAAAGTACAACATACGTTTTTTCTCTGGACTCGAATCCCCCATGTTTACGCCGAGTGCTTCGATACGCTGATGTAAATCGCGCGTGCGATCCCACCATGCCAAAGATTTTGACAAACGATCAATAAAGGCCGGTGCAAAGCCCATGGCCTTGCCCACGTCACGAATCGCTGAGCGCGCGCGATATGTTACAACAGTAGCGGCGAGCGCAGCACGTTTGCGGGTGTATTTGCGATAAATATATTGAATAACTTCCTCGCGACGTTGATGCTCGAAATCGACGTCAATATCGGGCGGTTCATCGCGTTCTTTGGAAATAAAACGTTCAAACAACACGTTAATCTGCCCCGGCGCAATTTCAGTGATCATCAAGCAATAACACACCACTGAATTCGCCGCCGAACCACGGCCCTGACAAAGAATATTCTGCGCGCGCGCGAAGCGCACAATATCGTGCACCGTGAGAAAATAAAATTCGTAATGCATTTCTTCTATCAGTGCTAATTCCTTTTTAATTAAATCGCGTGCATGCCTTGGTGTGCCTTGAGGCCAACGAATTTTCTCACCCTCGGAAACAAGATTTGTTAAATGCTGCAGTGGTGTAAGATTTTGCGGCACGAGTTCACTCGGGTATTGGTAACGCAAACTGTCCATATTGAAATGGCATTGATCAGCAATAGTTTGTGTTTCGTTCAGTAAGTCAGGTGGGTAGAGTAGGGCAAGTTGTTCAGGCGTTTTTAAATACGCTTCGGCATTGCTGTGCAAACGGCAGGCAAGCAAATCGACAGAAGTATTTTCATGAATGGCATTCAGGGTATCCAGTAAAGGTTTGCGTTCAGCGCTATGCATTAAAACTTGTGGGCAAGCGACCAATGTGAGCGCATATTTTTTTGCCAGGGCTTCCCAAAAAAGCCACTGCGTATGTTCACCACCTTTTAATTGACGATTAATGCCCAGCCATAAACGTTCTTTAAAACTCTGTTTTAGTTCGGGCGCGGCTTGTCGAATGGTTTCAATATGTTCACTAAAATCAGCCTGCGCTATCCAGATTAAAAAACAATGCTGTAAACGAAAGCGTAAATCTGCCATATGCGCTTCATATTTACCTTTCTCGGCGCGTCTGCGAGCAAGGGTAATAAAGCCGCTTAATTCTGCATAGGCCTCACGGCTGGGCGCGAGCACAATCACTTCCAAACCGTTACTTAATCGAAAATAACTGCCCACAATAAATTTAATTGCTTGCACTTTGGCCGCAACATGGGCTTTTACTGCGCCTGCCAGTGAACATTCATCGGTTAAGGCAACAGCGCTGTAACCCAAAGCTTTTGCTTGCGCCATTAGCTCGCTTGCATGTGAAGCGCCACGCAGAAAACTGAAATTGCTAAAACAAAAGAGTTGGGAGTAGTAGGCCATGTTGATGAGGTTCAAGCAGAAACAACCAATACTGTAAATATAACCAGTATTAGGCTTTCGGGCAAGGGGATGTAAGCATCTGAGCGTCTATAAAGGCATCCTAAATATTCTAAAAAGACCTAAATATAATACTGTTTATGCATCCAGTAAATTTGGTCGTCCGTCTAGTTGCAACTAGGAGGCTTTTGCCGCCTTTCTACAGGTGCAAAAAACAACCAGCTTGCAGCCCTTTGTTTGTATGGCTTTGGGGATGTGGTATAAATGGGATTACGAATTAAAAATGCAAAATGTCGGATTAAAGCTGGATGAGATCCGTCTAATAATATTGTTATGTGGTTTAAGCAACCAGGGAAAGTTAGATAATGTGGGGTTCAGGGTTTTTACTTGGAATCGGATTGTCAGTTCTATTCTGGCTTTTGGTCATACTCCCGGGAGACATTAAACATCGAGAAAAGCGATTAAGTATTATAAGAGAAAAACTAGATAAAATTAAAAAACGTAAACTCCAAGAGTCCAATAAAGAAGCCGAGGAAATTGCTGAAAGTGAAAGCAACGAAAACACATAACAAGGCCCTTAAACCGACATTTTGGCTTTCGTTCCATTTTGGGGTGCCTTCGGCACTTCCCCCCAAAATTCCTCTACAGCCAAAATGCGGCTTAGCTTAGTGTTATGCGTTACGAGGAATAAAAAGAATTGTCCATTTATATAAGTAAAATTGAAAAAGGTGAAAGAATACAAGCCTTTCATATAGCTGAGAACGAATGGGCTTTACCGATGTTATTTATAGAATTTGAACGTTGGGTCAAAGAAGAATCTAACCAACTAGAACCTGGTGAGTGGATCGCAGATATTGGTTTTAGTCCAAGAACAAGTGCTAATGGCGGTGGCCCAATAATTTCAAAAGAACTTATGTCCAGTTGTGTAAAAATAGGGCTTTCAATTTATCTTTCAGAATATAGTGAGTAAATTGCAAAAAACGCATAACAAACCAATTAACACCCGCCAGCAAGCTGGCTCGGACCTCCACTGCGGTGCTCAATTTTGTGCTATTAAAGCACAAAATTTGCTTCTCCGTTCCGGCCGGTTATTGGGGCGCTATGCGGCGGTATAGAATATTTTTTCATAAATAATTAAGTGGGTTCCGGGCAATAAACAATCGGTCGAAAATTCTCGTTTTAATATTCCGTGTTTTCCCGGTAGTTCCTGTAGGCAGTAAGAGAATTTGCTTTCACCCTCAAGGGGCAATAGTTCAAATTCTTAGTGTGGGAAGCGTTTGGAAAGGTAAGTTGGCAAAGGGAGTGCATCGCGTTATTCTTCTCTCCTTGTTTAAATATGTAGCAAAGAATTACATCATGCTTTGTTGTGTCACTTCGTTCGGGTTACGGCTCCGCTCTATCGCTCCGCAACTCGCAAGCAGAAAGTCCACGAGCCGCAGCATAGCAAAGCAGTTAAGCGTGGGACGCGCCAGGCGGCGCGCCCCTTACTGCAATGGTTAAGTGTAATGTGGCACGTAGACCTAGATAACAGAACAGCAGAGCACGAAAGTGGATTCTGTTTGCGATCCGATGGTGCGGATAGATGGGTAATTTTAAATGGCGAGGAAAGCGAAGAGCTTTTTGAAAGC
>JBNKVX010000020.1:0-48741 GCA_050299435.1 Cellvibrionaceae bacterium
TGGCTCAACAAAGAGCAAGACTATCTCTCTGCCGAAAATGGGCTTGGTTATATTCTTGGCATAGTTGGTGCCAGTTTGATGCTCCTGCTTCTGTCTTACAGTTTGCGCAAGCGTCTCAGAGCACTTAGAGGGCTTTTCAGTGTAAAGTTTTGGTTTAGGTTACACATGATTCTGGGTGTACTGGGCCCTCTATGCATTCTCTACCATGCAAACTTTCGCTTAGGCTCATTAAACAGCACAGTGGCATTGATATGTATGCTGCTTGTTGCCGGGAGTGGTTTAGCCGGGAGATATCTGTATACAAAAATTCATTATGGTCTTTATGGAGAGAAAATTCGCTTACAACAGGTTGCGGCCGGTATTGGTGAGATGAAAACTACCATGCTGGAACTCGCAATTACTACCAAACAAAAATCCATGGTTGAAAAGCTTTTTTCTGGAGCGAATGTTTTACTGGAACAGCTTAGTCAACCATCAACAAAGCTAAGCACAAAATATAAAAGAGAAAAATTTAGTCAATTTTCCAATACTTTCCGCAAACTTCTTCAGCATATTGAACAAAGTTATGATGAAAAAAATAAAAATCACATTGAATCCAGAAAAATTGAAACCAGAAAAAAGGCTTTTAATACATTAAAAGATAGAATTCATGTACAAAGCCAATTTTTAATGAGTGCGTTAAAAAAGCTACCCGGCCTTGAACTGTCTGAAAGGCTATTTTCATTGTGGCACGTAGTGCATATACCGATATTTTTACTAATGATTTTAACCGCTGTGACACATGTGGTAGTTGTACACATGTACTAGATGATGATGAAATCCGGGTTTAGCCAGTTATCACTTGTTGCCATACTTTGCCTTGCTAGCCTGGCTGCTTTTACTCAGGATTTATCGATTAAAGAAAAAATACTGATGCCGGGCCCTCTCGCTGCCGCACACGCAGATTTCGAAGGTGATTGCGAAAGTTGTCACAGCAACTTCAAAAAACATGCGATGACTCGCCTCTGCTTATCTTGCCATAAGGATGTCGCTGATGATTTACAAAATAACAGCGGTTTTCACGGTATATCTACTCAGGCAAAAAACTTCAATTGTGAAACCTGCCACAAAGACCATGAAGGCAGAGAAGCTGATATTGTTGGCCTATTGCAGGATAGTTTTAATCATTCGAATACAGATTTCGTTCTACACGGCGCACACAAAAATTTGAGCTGCAATAGCTGTCATTCACAGGGAAAAAAATATCGAGACGCTGAAAGCTTTTGCGCCGGCTGCCACCAGGAAAATGACGTTCACAAAGCAGCGCTCGGAACAAAATGTGAAAACTGTCATCAAGCTAACAATTGGAAAAACTTGTTAGCGTTTAATCACGTTTCGACGGGTTTTCCACTGGATGGAAAACACCAAAACCTTGCATGTGGAAATTGTCATTTCAATCAAAAATTTACGTTTGAAAGTACCGACTGTGTAAGTTGTCATCTGACTACAGATGTTCACCGCGGGATGAAAGGAAAGGAATGCGAAAACTGCCATAGCACAAAAGACTGGTCACAAATGGATTTCGATCATAATCGCACAGATTTTCCCCTGCTCGGAAAACACAATGATCTACCCTGCCATGCCTGCCACCAAGATACAAAAGCGCGCTCAGATACTCCCAAAGATTGCTATTCCTGTCACTTAAACGATGATATTCACTTTGGGCGTAACGGAAAGCAATGCGCAAACTGTCACAGCTCGGTTGCCTGGAAAGACATTCTATTCAAACACAATTCCGATACTGATTTTCCTCTGACTGGCAAACATGAAGCAGTCAAATGCAACCAATGCCACGCCGGTGCAGTGCATGACCCTCTTGCGCGCGACTGCGCAAGTTGCCACGCGACTGACGACGTGCATCATGATCCTGAGATGAAAATTTGCGGTACCTGCCATAACACTTCCGGCTGGAATCAGGTTTCGAGGTTTGACCATGATTTCAGTCAATTTCCTCTCACCGGCATGCACCAGATAGTGCCCTGTGAAAACTGCCACATTGGCAACCAATTCGCAGGCATTCAAAGTCAGTGTATTGCTTGCCACAAAAGTGAAGATATTCACCAAGGATCACTTGGGCAAAACTGCAACCAATGTCATACACCAAATGCCTGGAATGTATGGCAATTCGATCATGAAAAGCACGCAAACTATCAACTTGAGGGGAAACATGCCGAACTCGCTTGCTCTTCCTGTCATTCACCTGGAAGCAAAGCAGAAAATACAAGCAACCAATGTGGAAGCTGTCATAGCAATCAGGATATACACGAAGGCGGCTTTGGTAATCAGTGCGGTCGATGCCACAACACCTCCAACTTCTTTGAACTCATTCTCAAGTAGGTACGCAAAATGAAACATTTTTGGAATGTTCTACTTAATCTAATATCGCGATTTCTACTTTTGACTGTTTTATTTTTGCCCGCAGTACACGCTCAGGACACAAAAGAAAACACGTTTAACCACAGCACTACAGGTTTTGACTTAAGTGGTACACACGCTTTTATTACTTGTGAAAGTTGTCATCAAGGGGGGCGCTTTGCGGGAACACCTACACAATGCAATGTTTGCCACAACCTAAATGGGCTGGTTAACGCAACACCTAAACCCGCTTCTCATATAACGACAAGTGAAGCTTGCGACACCTGTCACCGTGAAACAATTTGGGATGATATTGCTCGGGTCGATCACACTCAGGTAATAGGTTCTTGTAATAATTGCCATAATAATTTTACGGCCGCTGGTATGCCACCCGGTCATCCTGTTACCAGTGCTGAATGCAATGCTTGTCATTCAGATTTTGGCTGGTTGCCCGCAAGGTTTGATCACAACAATATTACGAGTGGTTGCATTTCCTGTCACGATAACCTAACTGCAACAGGGAAAAACCCTGATCATGTTCTTTCATCAGACTTTTGCGAAAACTGCCATTCCACTATTGCGTGGCTACCTGCCTCAGTGAATCACGATGATGTGATTGGAAGTTGCTCAACCTGTCACAATAATATTATTGCCACTGGAAAAGATCCTAATCATTTGCCAACAGTTGCAGAATGCAATCTTTGCCATTCCACCGTCGCGTGGACGCCTGCCACTTTTGACCATTCAACAGTCAATGACGGTTGTATGAATTGTCACAATGGCACAACTGCAACGGGAAAGGATCCAGGACATTTTGTTACAAACCAGGAATGCAATTACTGCCATACCATCACTTCCTGGACGCCGGACATATTTACCCATAGCAGCCCGAATTACCCAGGGGACCATCGACGCAATCTGAATTGCAGGGATTGTCATCGCAACAACGCTGAAGCGGTAACATGGAATTTCCCCAGCTATATGCCAAACTGTGCCGGTTGTCATGCCAATGATTTTGAAAATGGCCCACATAAAAAAGTAGACTCACCAAGGATTTTTTATACTGTGGGTGAGCTACAAGATTGCTCTGGCGCATGTCACGAATATACCGATTCAACGTTTACGACTATTCGGAGAATGCGTAGTGGCGAACACCGCGTCAGGGATAGCGAGTTTTAGTCAATGGCATATCGTAGCCTCTATACGCTGGCCTATATAAAACAGCTTTTAAGAATATTCCCATTTCTTATTTTTTCCACTCTTCTTACAGCTGCTGAAAGTCCGGAACAAAGCAGTTTGAATAACTGGTATGGAAACTATCAAAACAATTCATATGTCATTCAAATTCCAGCAAGCAAAAACAATATCGAAAAACTGCATCAACGAATGCGCTTATTTAACCAGCTCATTATTTATATTCCGAGATTTCGAAGGAAAGGTGATTCGGAACTTATCTTGAAAGTCGGCTTTTTCAGCTCACAAGATCAAGCGCAAGATTTTATCGATGCAAGTAATTTTATCTTCTCAAATCTCACTGTATTGAAGATTGACTCGGAAGAACACAAAAACGTCCTGGATTTGCTACAACAAAAAAACACCACCCACCCTGCATACTTTATCTTTCCTGTTCGAAAACAGGACGAGGCAACCAGTGCGGACTTTTCAACAGACATGCTCAACACCGCCAAGAATCTATATCTCGACAAGCGCTATAAGCTGGCACTGGGTTACTACCAGCTATTAAGCATACTTGCTGACAAGCAAACAGCCATTTGGGCAAAAGAACTCTCCGGGCTGTGCTACGAAAAACTCAATGACATGGAAAATGCCAAGTCCACCTACCAAAATCTAATCGAAATTTACCCAGACGCACCGAGCATTTCCCGCGTCGAACAGCGCTTGCGAGCAATTCTTACGGCAAACGACGACGGAAAACAGGCTTTGCGTGGTTTAGCATCCAACGATAGTAAAAAATACACATTTTTTCGTGGCGACTTTAGTCAATATCACCATAGTTTGGATCGCAGCATCAACGGCGGTAATTCACTTGATGTGCTTTCAGCAATTTCTACAAATTTTGACTTAAGAGCGGCAATTAAAACCGGATCACACAACATTAAAGGTCGCATAAATGGTTTTCACATAAAAGATCAATTAGACAACGAAAATTCCGAGTTTAGACTTAATCGGAGCTATTTGGACTACTACCACGATCAGTATGGCTTTAGAACAGTTTTAGGCAGACAAAAAAATTACGACAGCGGCGTATTTACTTCTTTTGATGGTATAAGCCTTAGCTACCCTTTAAAAAACAACCTTAAACTTTCAACCAGTATTGGCAATCCAGTTTATTTTGCCGATGCTTATGATGGCCTGGATTATTTCTTTTATAGCCTTTTTACCGAATGGAACATAAACCCGCAATGGCAACTCAACACTTACCTTATTAATCAAACTCTCAACCAGGTAACCGATCGTAAAGCTATTGGCCTTCGCGCCAGCTATTACAACCCAAAAATCACATCGTCGCTAAACCTGGACTACGATCAAGCCTACAGCGAAATCAACAACATATTATTGAATACAAGTTACCTGATTAAAGAAAATTTAAATTTTAACTTACTGTATGGGAAACAACGTTCACCGTTTTTAAGTGCAGCCAATATTTTAATTGGACAGGCGGATCTTGATCTCAATATTTACCTACAATCCCAGATTAACCGAGACACCTTGCTTGAGGATGCTTTAGCGAGAACCTCACTCAACACTTACTTTTCACTGGCAATCAACTTCAAGCTGAATGATAAACGGCGATTCATTGTGGATTACTATCAATCAAACTTAAGTGAGATTCCCACACAAGAGGTTTTAACGGGCATCCCCTCCAGTCAAACAGATATTTCAGCGTTTTCACAGAATGCCCTTGGAATACAATTTTTAATCGATGATGCCTTTTCCAATTACGACAGTATTTCTGTTGGCTTACGCTCTTCAGAAAGCCCTAACAGCACCGCATTACTTCTATTCGTCAACGACCGCATTCGTTTTAATCAGCGATTTTTTGTCAATCCAAAAATTAGCTATTCAGTTATCTCATATGACGCTCAACGAGACGATCAAAATCAACTACGTTATTCCCTGTCCCTTGGATACCGGCCATTTAAGAACAGTGAACTCAATCTGGAATGGGGAAATGAATCAATTTCCGTTCTGGGTGAACGTCAGGACTTCAAATCAAATTATCTATATTTCGGGTATCGAGTACATTTTTAGCTCGCGCCTCGGAACATATCATATTAAAATTTTCATTCACTTAAGGGCTGCCAGGGGCCCAAACTATTGGAAATTAATACATGACCGAACCCTACGAATACAAAGAACGCCAGGTCGAATTAGAAAAAGACAGGGAATTTCGCCTCGGCGAAGGCAAAATCAGTGGCTACAGCTCCGTCGCCCTCGGTGCAATGAGTTTGTTGGCCGTTTTGGCCTACCTCTACCCTTCCTACCTCACCACAGTCGAACTGCGACAAGCCTACGATGCAAGTAGCCTGCAAGTTGTTCTGAAATACGGCATGTACTTTTCATTATTTTTTGGCTGCGTCACGTTTATCCTGAGGAAATACCGTCGCATGGGAGTGATCGGCATTGTTCTAACCGGCATCGCTTTTTTACTCGGTGGTTACAAAGTACCTGTGGGCGCAGTGGAAGCGCAGCGAATGTCATTGGGCGTAGACTGGTTGATTCTCTCCTTTCTCGGCTCGGCTTTTATTTTTATGAGCCTGGAAAAACTTTTTCCCAAATACAAAAACCAGGTCATTCTTCGGCACGAATGGGGCCTGGATCTGTTTTACTTTTGTTTTAATCACTTGGCAATTTCAGCCATTATTATTTACGCCAACTACCAGGTCAGCCATTTTGATTGGGCAGCGAGCGCGAGCCTGCAGGCAACTATTCAATCCATGCCCATTGTTTTACAGTTCGTACTCATCGTGCTCTGTGCAGATTTTGTATTGTACTGGGAGCACCGCCTCTATCATGAAGTGAAATACCTGTGGCCGATACACGCGGTACATCACTCTGTTGAGAATATGGATTGGCTGGCGGGATCACGCGGGCATTTTTTGCAGGTGTTTTCTGAACGCGCATTAGTGATGATACCCCTGTACCTGCTCGGCACCGACACCACCGCGCTGAATATTTATGTGGTGTTTGCAGCATTGCAGGCCGTACTCATTCACTGCAACCTGAGCATACCTTTCGGCCCACTGAAATATATTCTCGTCACACCGCAATTTCATCACTGGCACCACAGCTCCGAAAAACCCGCCATCGATACCAATTACTCTGCACACACCATTTTGTTTGATTGCTTATTTAAAACCATGCACTTACCAGGTAAACATTGGCCCGCCGAATACGGCACCACAAAAAAATTGCCCTCCACCTATTTGGGGCAAACACTTTATCCGCTTACCGCGCATGTAAAGAAAGCTGATAAGCCTGAAAATTAAAAACAATAAAATGAAATTGCTAAATTTCTGAAAGATTTAGCAATTTCTATCATCAAACTACAGGGAACGTTAGAAAAATGAAAATATTTCTATTTATATGCATTTCAGTACTCAGTGCATTAATCCTATTTCAATATAAAACCAGCTCAAACGAAAGGATTCAAATAGAGCACTATGCAGATCAGCAAATGACTTCACTTGATAAAAATCACGAAATTACTCGCACAAGGCATGAAAAAGAAGCCGATGAAAACCTGGTTGAAGTCACGCCTGATCAAGCAAGCTCAGGAAACTTTTCTTCCGCCAACCAAGCGGTTAGAAACTGGTACGCCAATCGTGGTGACGACCCTGTTTTCGACTCCAATAACAACATGTATGCTTCTTATTCGAATGACGCAATAGATCAACTAGCCAATAATGGTGATATTTATGCGATTCGAGAACTCGCTAAAAGAATAGGGAAAGGCGAAATTCGAGATGCAGGGCTCGATCGCCTACGTGAGATATTTTGGAAAGCGGCGGTTTATGGTTCTACCTGGGGCATTAAACGCTATGCAAAGTTAGAAATGGTTGGCTTCTCAAGCCTCGAGAATAGCAATCTTCCAGAGAACAAAGATAAAATTATTCACGCCCTGGCTCTTCTCAATGTAGCTGGCATGCGTGGAGACAAATTAGCCTTACTCAAAGATGCGAACACAATAATTCAAATGAACAAGGTGGAATTGAACGAGGAAGATATTAATAAAATACTAACTTTGTCCCAGCAGTATTATAAAAAATTAGAATACGAGAGAACATCTTTGGGGCTGGACAAGTTTGATAATAGTATTCCTGAGGAAGTCGAAGCGTATTTTGCTATGTATTCGGAAAGCTTGGATTTAAGTTACCCTTTCTGAACCAGGGATTTTGGATCTTCAAAATCAAACCAGTAATTTGATAAAAGAAATTAATTAGATAGCCTTAAAAGAAAGTCAGAATGAATATTAGTATTAAATGGGTACTCGCTCTGACTTCCTTTTATAGCAAATGTGCAGCACCGCAGCTAACAACAATTTTTCTTTTGTATATTTGGAATACGTTGGGTGTATTTCGCCAAACTCAGAAGGACCAGTGATGTTAGGGACTCCATCTTGCATCTCAGTTTCAAAATATTCTTCAAACAAAAAGGGATGCATTTATTTTCGTCTGGCCCAGACCAAGAGAAACGAAGCCAGAATCTTCTTCCAAGTTCCGCTAGGTACTAAAATCACAAAACCGCTACAAACTCTCCAACCACTCTAAAACTCTCAACTTGTTCACCCTCCAACTCAATATCCCTAAAGGCCCCAACCGTGCTCATTGGCTGCAAAACTATTTTGCTGTGTTCCCAACCTTCTTCATCCCTCACTACTTTTTCACTTTGGTAACATTTAACTGTATAACTACTGCCCGTCTCTGCATCCTGAATATGTGATGATTGCACCAAAACGATTTTGCCATTGCGTGACCCGCCTTGATCAGGCTTAAACAAACACCACGCTCCATTCGGTATACGCCGATTCATCGATTCGCCTAACACCTGTGCGACAAAATAACCTGGCTTATGCTGAAACGGTTCTGGCAACCGCACCCAGTCGCAGATCTCAAACTGCTGTTCGGTACTAAAACCGCCTGCGGCGGCTTTAATATTCAGCAAAGGAACTGCCGTGAGGTAACGTTCCTCATTTGAAACTTCGACAACCTCGAGATGTAAACCGGGATATTTTTCTACAGATATTAATGGCCTCGCCAATGATATTGCCTCAGCGCATTCTTTAAAGTGGGCATTAGTTTCTGGATCAACACAAAAAAAGTAACAGCCTTTTTGGCCGCGCGTCATTAATGTACGGTAGGTGTTTTTAATAATAGTATCGGCCTTTTGTTTGGCGGCTTCGGGATTTTCTTTTAGCATCTTTTTAAAGCCACGAATCGAAGCATCCATTTTCGAGCGCTTATTAGCATCAGTTAATACCTCTCCGTCACGCACAATTAAATCTCTGCCGACGATCACCCCGATATAATCTAACTCCAAGCCTTGGCAGGTGTGAACACAACCCACTTCGTTGACTGAGTTACCTGCCATAATCCATAAGCTGCCATCATTAGCCAGATTCCACTGCGCTTCAAAGTTGTGTTCAGGAATGATGATATCCATCGCTGTTTGGTCATTCCCCTTCTTTCTTGAGTCGCTGACCCAATCCCAGCAGTATCCAGCCACCATACGAGCTTTGTTTGCTTCAAGATTTTTATCGCGAATTGCCTGCCTTAATGCATTGGGGTCGTCGAAGACTTTAAATTCGTAATCGATACCTTCAAGGGTAGGGTTTGCTGTGTCACGCAGTTGTAGTGCATCATCAACCCAAGCCAAATAACCGTCGGACCCATTGCAACGGAATTGAGACTGCAGCTGCATCTCTTGAATTTCGGCGCCCAGTTCTGCGGCCCACTTATGAATCTCAGCTTTTGTACCGATATCACTCCAGGTCACCATTTGTGCTTCGTCGATAAAGAATACCGCCAGTTTGGAGGCAGAGATGAGTTCCTTGATTTGATTTTCGCTATATTTGTTGTAGCGATTTTTTGCAATTAAACGATGGGCCTCATCAACAATAAGCACATCGAAAATTCCAAATTCAATACCGGTGTAGGACGCAGAACCCTTGAATAAATTATCAATACGCCCTCTAGCAATAGTACCTTTTAGCCGGGCGCTATATACTTTCCTGGGTGCCTGATTTTTAGAAACGTACTGGGTGACCTTTTCTCGTTTTGTTAGCTCAACCAATAAATTTACGGCGACAACAGATTTTCCTGTGCCCGGCCCACCCTCAACAATCAACACCCGCTTTCTGGTATTGCGATTATTTACAGCGAGATCAATTGCAGTTTCAAAGACTAACTTTTGATCATCAATCATTAAAAATTCTGTATTGCCTTTGATCATTGAAGCGAGGCTATCGGCTAGATTTTTGGAGGGTTTAATCTTACCGTGTTCGATGCGGTACATAATATTGGCAGTATCGCCTTTCTTCACGAACTGCTTGAGAAAAGCATTAAGCTTTTTTACATCTTTAGAGATAAAAACTGGCGCTTTGTCGATATGCTTCTGATAACAGGGATCATTAATCGCTTCAGCCGAATCTAGGTTATGTAGATAGGCGCATGGTTTAAGCGCTATTGACTCCTGGCGAACCGTTTCATTGTAATCTGTTATCAATGCTGCATAAGACCAAGCTTGGTAAGACGGATGACTCGTTTCACGCATACCTCCAGAAAGTGCCGTTCTTACAATGGCGTCTTTATGGGTTGTTTCGATTTTTGACCATTGTTTTAACTCAATAATCACGGCCGTTTCAATATCGTTATGATCTTTACCCGTTAAAATAAAATCTACACGGTTATTAGTGAGCGGAATATTATATTCAATAGCCACACCAGCATCCTCTGGAATTTCCGAATCATTAACCACAGATTCCATAAACTGCATGGAATTTCTCCATGAAGCTATTTCATTTTCTGCAACCGTTCGGCCGAGATTACGCTTAAATTCCAGAAGAATTTTTTCATGAATGACATTGGTACGAACGTCGTCCACAAATTGCTGCTTACTTTCAGAATATACAATCATTATTACTTTTCGTTGCCCTGGTACTCAAGGTACTTTCTGGAACTGCCTCTAACTTTTTCCTTAGGGTGCTTCATTTGATTTTTTACTAGTTTCTTTTCTACACCGGCCAAGATGTCAAAATCTAGCTTGTCGGCTAATCGAACAAGATAGAGTTGGACGTCCTCTATCTCATCGGCAACTTCTTCCAACTTACTACCGGATAATATTTTCGAATCATCTTCGGGGATCCATTGAAAATGCTACACCAATTCCGAAACCTCTATAATTAACGCCGTTGCCACGATTTTGAGTGAATGAAATTGATCCCAGTCCCTTTCTCTTGCAAAGTCTCTTAGTCTATTTTTTAGTTTGCCCAAGACAGTCATATCGACGCTCTAGATTGTTAGACTAATGAAACAAAATGCTTCGCCAGTCGTATTATCATGGCTATCTTCTCTAGTTTTCTCAGATACAGAATCTTGGTTTTTTGATTCCAGAAATTAAGAAACGATTTCACATTTTTGCCTCATTTTTTATCTGCATTACGCTTTTTATACAAACTAATAAACTTCATATAGTCGTTTAACAAATCTTCCGTACTTAAGATATTATCCTCTTCGTAAGCCGGGTTATATTCACTTAAGATCGCAGACTGATTGTCATATAGGTCTTTTAATCCCAACCTACTCTCTTCACCAAATTCACTCGAGTAGTGTTCATACAGATAAATAACATCGTGTAGATCCCGTGCGGCAGTCCTACCTGTTAAAGCCTTCATTTTCTGATCTATAAGCAAATTGATTTTGTAGGTAAGAATGCCGTTGATTTCTGTTAATTCTTCGTCCGCAGGAACTTGGCGAAATGATGTTTCCAATTTAAGGTTTTTGCCATCCCCATAGATAATTCTGTAACGGCGCACCGTTGCTGTATCTTTCTTTCTTGTTATTTCCGGGTTTCTTAAATGAGCCTTGGACTTTCCAAGATGTGTAAATACCAGATTGATTGTAGTTTCCAAATTCAGCGGCTTGTCTGAATCAAAATCCAGATCTTCACTGAAACGATTGAGGCCGTAACAAAGTTTAAGCGCTGTACCGCCTTTTAACACCATCGGCATATTATTTTGTAAGAAGCTTTGACATAGGCTTGTCATCACTTCCGTATGCTCTTGTTGTTCGTCCTCAGTCCAGCTCATTTTCTGTCAACCAGTGATCAAACAAACTATTTTGTTTTTTGTTTGCACTTCTTCGTAAACCTTGAACTGCTTCCACAATAGTTTTTTTGGGTAGATCCAGATCATATTGATCCAACTTAAAAAAACCAGGGTACCGTTCTTTTCTTATTATGTTGTTAAATAAAATATCTTTGATTACCCTCAAAGGTATGGCGCAAAACTGAATATCTAGTTTAAGCTGATATTTCCTTACAAACTCGCTGCAATCAAATAGTTCGTCTTCATTTAAATCTGGTGCGCTTTCGTAATTAACTCCGGCAATCTGGAATTTATTGTTGTTGAGCATGCCCGACTGATGCCAATCTGCCTGCTTGCCGTTAAAGGGAATATTGAAAGCACTTAAGCCGGTAATGTATTGCAGCGCGCTGCCCAGCATTATGCCCTTTATTTCCTCCTGAAACCAAAGAGGCCAGGAGACCAAGGCCTTTTTTACTTGGTCATCCGAGAATTCGTTTAATAAGTGTTTGGCGCGTCTACGCTGTTTTACTTTTAAGCCATTCGTTTTGCAGAGGTATTCAAGTGCTTTCAGTATCCGAAACAACCTGGCATTTGCTGAGGCCAGCTTTTTTGAGTCAACCTTGCGGAAATGAATAATATTGTTGCCGATTTCAACAGGGCTTATACGTTTGCTGGATTCGTAAGTAATGGACTCCGGCATCTCGGATGTAAACCCCAGATCATAAGCCGCCAATTCGCCGGAGGGGCCAATGTGAGTCTTGTATTGCTTTCTGAGTGCTTGCAATAGCTCGCCCTCTTTCGGCGGCAGCTCGCCGAAATACTTGCTCCGCAGGGGTTTATAGAACAAGCCGTTTCTGAGCTTTTTTACTCCAACCGCTTTATAAACGCGCGAAGCCGCCTTATCCACCAGTTGATTATCCGGGGATAGCTCGTGCAATGCTTTACTGGAGATAAACTTGCCTGCGGGCAGCTTTTGCAGCTTATCTCTTACCTTTTCGGCTAAGCTCATGACTACTCCGTGCGACCGATAGAATGCGATATAAAATCATGCGTTTTTATCTCATTAATTGAGCTAAAAATCAAACTTTAATTGCTGTATGGCGCGGATTTAGGAAGGAAGTTAATGGTGCCCCGGGGCCGGATGCCAAGCCTATACAAGCGTGTGGCCGTCTCAATAAAAGAAATTTAGAATGGGGAGCGCAATAACGCTGATTTTAAATAACCAGGAATATTCCATAATTTTGAACACTAATGAACTTTAACGAAGTGAAGCGATGTGATTTTTTGTCGGAAATACCTATAAATGATTTTTTCATGGAAGGGATAAATGTTTCTTGTGTGAAATTTCGACCCAATCTCTATAACGACGGTCTTTTTGAGAAGTTGGGAGTCGAATTTCCTGAACAGCTTCAAAAATCAGTTGTAAAACGTCGTGCGGAGTATTTAGCCGGAAGGTGGTGCGCAATCAATTCGTTATCCCAGATGGGGATTTATGACTGGCAAATTTCAACGGGAGAACATCGTGATCCTTTGTGGCCAAGCGATACGCTTGGTTCTATAAGTCATTGTTCAGATTACGCCATAGCGACAACTTCAGACAATTCACGCTGTCTTGGAATTGGTATAGATATCGAGGAAATTATCTCTGCCGAGACCATGAAAAATATTAGGTCACAGATTATAAATAAGGATGAAGAAAAACTGATTTCGACTCTAAATACAGATTCGAAAGAAAAGTGGTTCACACTGTGTTTTTCTGCTAAAGAAAGTTTTTTTAAGGCGGTTTACCCGGTGGTCAAATGTTATTTTGGTTTTGAGGCTGTATCTGTTACTGGCATTGATACTCAAAATTCCACGCTTCAGTTAAAACTTAATTTTTCGCTTTGTCCTGCTTTACAGGAAAATCATGTGTTTGAAGCTTATTTTCGAAACCTGGATGATGAAAATCTTTTAACCTTTGTAACGATTCCTTCGTCTATTTAGGGGCTTCTGATTTTTTCTCAAAGATTACTGATTTGGAAACGATAATTTATAAAAATTATCGTCAGTACTTGAAGTTATTGGTGCCCAGGGCCGGCACCCGAAATTCCAAGCAAAACAAGGACACAGAAAACCGCATACGCACTCTATACGCGCGGGTTAAGCCTGTGCAATTGAGCTTGCAGACACCAGGAGGTGTACCCGCCTCAATTAGCTCGATTCAAGCCCAAGTCCAGTAACGAGAACCGAATTTTAATAATCAATCCAATCTCTGATTAGCTAGCGAAATCAAGCAATACTGATCAAGAGCTACTGGGAAATTGCTTGCAACGTCATTTCGAATGATTTCGTAGTATCTAGCGTTACCAGCGTTTCATGGTCTTCACTTATCGTAAATGAATAAATAATGTCGTCTAACGTTAACGTCATTCGGTTATCATCCATTTCCCACGAAACCGCTGGATGAGGTAGCTCTACTAAGCTGCTAGGGTCTATCCAATTAAACGCAACTATTCCGTGCTCACGTAATTGAATATACCCACCGTTTTGCCAAAGATTAATAGTTTCTTCAGGTATTGGGATATTACGATTGATCAGCTCCACAGACATCCGCCACTGACTCGAAGTGAAGTCTTCTAAAGTAGGCTCCGTTGACTGCCCTTGCGATATCAATAACCACGTGAGAGCACTTAATGATAGCAATAAGACAAACCCGCTAGCGAAGAACGCTAACCGATTGGATTTTAATTTTTCAATCAGTGTTTTTTGTTGCTGAAGCAAATCGGTAGCGCAAACTTTGTCACCTTTGACATCGTCTTTATTGCCAGGGGGATAAATAAACAGGGCATCCGTCGGCAGCCCCAAGGCGGTTGAAATTTGCTCTGCTGTCGTTGTAGAGATGTCACTCCATTTTCCATCTTCTATAGCTTGCAAAAACCGTTGTGGAAGGCCACTACGCTTGGCAAGTTCAGGTAAATCAATTGAGTGCGCGGCCTTGGCCTGGTTTAACACCCCAATATTAACCCCTACTCGCTGAACCGTTGACAGAGGACGGTTTCCAGTTCTTGCGGATATGCCCTCTTTGCCATCGTAATTCATCTCATCTTCGACTAACTCTTGCCAAGGGAGCAGCGCGTCGGAACCTGAGGTCGCCGTGTATTCACAAAATTGTTTGATCACGGCTCGCTGGTGTTTTCCCCACCGCCCGGACGCCTTGCCAGCGTTCATGGCAACGGCCTTGTTGTACAGGGTTCGTGCGCCGCCATCCAATACACTGGCTCGCACATCAAAGTGTTTGGCTGCACGCAATACCAATTCCGGGCGCACCGCATAGAACACACTGGTATTTGATTCAAGCATATCTTTCTTCTAACACACTGTTTTTATTGGTCTTTATCAGATTTTATTGAATAAGATCGAATAAATGTTAATAAAGGTTTGTCCGGCAGAACCGTTTCATTAATCATGGTTCATGCAGCCAGTTATTTACTACGCAGGGCAAATCCATAGTAGCACCAGTTGACCTTGTACCAAATGCTGACCTCAATAGCGTAGAAGTACAGAACATTGCTCGTTTTCTTCAGATACTCGACAATGACGACAATTTAAGCAACGGGATATCACCCTCAATGGATTTGATCATGGCCATGTTTATCTTCACACGGGCTGCTTGGTTTACGAGGAACGCGGCAAAGCGGTATTGACAATGGAGTAATAATTGGATCGAGTTATAACTTGAATGAGTTGCGATTAATTAATCTGAAACTGCACAGTATTCGTTAATGTTTTCTGGCACAAAAATACCGCAGTTTTAGGCCACTATTATGACTTTCCTGACGGAGTATATTTTTCGATGAAGACAGTTATCAAGGCAAGCTTATTTGCTCTTTTACTTTTCCATGTTTTGGCAGATGCAAAATCTTTTCACGTCGATATTCCCGGCAATGAGCAAGCTAAATTAAAACTCAAGCATTTACTGCGGATTAAGCATACGGAATATCGTGCACCTGGACACCCAACCCGTATATCACCAGACGGATCGTTAATTCGCGCAGGACTCACGACGTATTCTGTTGAGGATCAAAGCGCAATGCCTGCCAGGGTAGGCTGGATGAAAGTAAAAACGTCAGATAATGGACGGCTCTTTTTAAAGTCAGGAGAAGATACCTTTGCGCTGCAAACACTTGACGACGTAATCGCGAACCCGAATCGTCGTCCAGACGAACTTTTCCATTCCCCCTCCCGACCATGGCCGCAAGACGTGAGCCGCCCACTGGGGCATGGAATTTCGAGTGACGGATCCTTTGTTATTGGGGAATTGGTTTACAGCTATAACCGCACAGCACTAATCAAAAAACTCGAGTCAGCTGAAAATACTTCAGAAAAAAAACCTGTCGTAGTCAGATCTAATACAACATCAGATGCGATGTGGTGGTCTAAAGCGGACGGTTTTCATTTTTTGAATCGACCTAAAGGATGGCGACCCGACGGAGTCTATCGCGCGATATTCGCTTCTACCGATGGTAAAACCCTGCTAGGGGAAATCGAAAACAATCAGGAACCATGGTTTAGTGTTCAGCCTGTGCTGATAAATCGAATTAACAACTCAGCACGTGCATTAGGGCAGCCCTTCGACCACCCTACCACTAAAAGCCAACCACTTTTTCTTAGCGGAGACGGCAAGGTTGCAATTGTTCGGGCTAGCGTAAGAGATAGACCAACAGCTCATATCGAATATTTCGCGTGGCGAGAAAAAGAAGGCTACCGTGCAGTGAAGGCAACATTGGAAAACCCGGGTTCTGAATCCCTATACGAAATATTGGATATCAACTATGACGCTTCTATTATGGTTGGTGTCGCAGGCCCCTGGGGATCCCATCGCGAGCAGCTGACAGGAACTGGCTTGGTCTGGGTGAATGGAAAACCGCAAAAAGCGGAAGATTTTCTGATATCACAGGGCGTAGATTTGCATGGATGGAAAATTACTCGAGTCACCTCTATCTCCAACGACGGCAAAATTATTGGAGGGAGTGCTGATGGCACTTTTTTAAAGAATGTTTCCTGGTTTGCAAATCTCGGCGATAAAAGCTGGAGCTTCCCAGTGCATGAAGCCTCGATGAGCTTAGAGCAGGCCTACATGTATCAACCTAACATTCAGCAAGCGAATCAGTCTTCAACAATTTCCTCCGCAAAGAATACCGCATCACAGGAAACAACAAGCCATCGCGTTAAATCGCCTCTACAGCCTTCACCAAATGCAGATAAGGTGAATACGGCTACTTTATCAAAGCCATTTGAATTATCAGAATTCGGTCATTTAAGAGTGGTGCCTAAAGATCCCAATGCCGCTATTGCTCCAGAGATTAAAACCATGTGGGCCAAAGGCTTTTATATTCACCTCAAGCCCGGTGGTATTTTCGGGTTTAACACTGATATTCCCGGGCAGTATATTTATCTTCCCGTAAACCGTTGGAAAAATGAAAACGGCGTGTTTACTTTAACCTTGGATACAATTGTTTATTCTTTTGTACTCCCCAAGGAAAAAAGCAGCGAAGACACAACGTTGAAAACCGTTGACAGCACCTTGAAAGCGTTTGAAATGACTTATGTAACAAAAAAGCAAGGAGCTCGACTATAAGTCAGGGCCGGCAAGACATTACTGTGTATAAATGGCATTGCTGGCTTGTTAGACAGCTTTGCTAAAAACCAGCTTCATTGAAGGGGTTTTTATACAAGGTGAATTTCTTGCCTGTTCGCGCCAGTACGCTTATCCATCCCTATAAATTAACGGACGTCCGGGATGGCGTGAAATCCTGTTCAGCATATAATGGCGACCACTTCATCAATAGAGCCCTAAAGAGAACCTGCTATGTCATTCGCTCACGAGTGGCAACACACACCTGAAGAACCTAATACGGATGAACCTATTAGTGTTAAAGATGCGAACGGCAACCTTCTACACGAGGGTGACAGCGCGACCTAAATCAAGGATTTAAAAGTAAAAGGCAGTTCGAGTGTTTTAAAAATCGGCACAAAAATCAAGATCAACAGAATTGTCGAGGGAGATCACAATATTGATTGTCGTGTCGATAAGGTTGGCGAGATGATGTTGAAATCGGAATTTGTTAAGAAAAGCTAGCTTCCGCTATTCACTCTGCTACTTAAAAACCAATTAATTTCCAAACTCAGCTATTGCAAATTTCTTTGGCTCGTCATTTGTTCTGACATTTAGGATTAATTGAGAGTCAATGAGGTGGTGCCCGGGGCCGGACTTGAACCGGCACGGCATTGCTGCCGAGGGATTTTAAGTCCCTTGTGTCTACCAATTTCACCACCCGGGCAGGGAGGCTTTTTAATATGGAGGCGCGGGTCGGAATCGAACCGGCGTACACGGAGTTGCAGTCCGCTGCATGACCACTCTGCCACCGCGCCTAAATGTTACAACAATCGAAGTTCATGCAGGAAAGATCCGTGCACGCCGGTTCGATTAACCGGGACTTTTTTGCGCCGCAGGCGCTGGAGTTGCAGTCCGCTGCATGACCACTCTGCCACCGCGCCTTATTTCATCGACGCTGCCGCGCCGAAGGTCGCGCATTTTACTGGAATGATTCTGTTTCGTCTAACCCTTGAGGCGGCTTTATGTCACTTTGGCTGGAAACCGACCCTGAGGACACCGCTGATGCGCTTGTGCCCGCATACATATAAGTGGCAAACAGATTGAGTATTAATCAATGGTGCTGTTATTTTCTTCTTCAGAAAGGCTGGGCCACGCGGCGCGCAGGTATTTGATCATGGACCAGAGCGTAAGCACGGCAGCGAAATACAGGGCCACGTAACCTACTTTGTTCATAAACCACACAAATTTAACCAGCCAGGTGTATTCGTGATGAAAGATGGGGGGAAAGAGCAGCACTACTACGATGGCAACAATCTGCATGGTGGTTTTGACTTTGCCGATCATGGAGACTTTCACATTGGCGCGTGCGCCGATTTCGGCCATCCACTCACGCAAGGCGGAGATGACGATTTCACGGCAGATGATGACGCAGGCCGGTAAGGTAAACCACATATCGCGGTGGGTTTCGATAAGAAGCGAAAGCGCCACGGCAACCATGAGTTTGTCGGCCACGGGGTCGAGAAAGGCCCCGAACTTGGTGGCCAAATCGTATTTGCGTGCGATATGCCCATCGGCCCAATCGGTGATGCCTGCCGCTCCAAATATTGCGGCAGCAAAAAAGAATTGCCAATAGCCCCAGCCGGAGTAGTAAACAAGAACGAACAGGGGAATCAAGATGATGCGTAAAAAGGTAAGCTGATTGGCGATATTACTGAACATTGGGGCTTCTCAAAGACTTCAGGCGGCAACTTACTCGCTGTATTCGCAGTAATCAAGCCCCAATGAGTTTTGTTGTGTATTGGCGGGGTTTAAGCATGCATTATGTTTTAACCCCATGAAGGTCTTGTGACAGATTTGAGGTGTTTATTTTTCGCAGGCCGTTGCCAAGTCAGTGCCTGACAATTTGCAGGTATCAATGCCATTTCCACCTGAGAGAAAATCCTTACCGCCCTGTCCTTCCAAATAATCGTCGCCTTCTTCTCCGCGTAAATTATCTGTACCCGAGCCACCGTAAAGCGCATCATTCCCTAAAGTGCCTTTTAAGAGATCATCGCCTGGGCCGCCGTCCAGCATGTCATTGCCTAGATGTCCGGTTAACACATCGTGACCGTAGCCGCCGTATAAACTGTCGTTGCCACCGTAGCCCGCGATGCGATCATTGCCATCATCGCCCCACAATTTATCGTTGCCACCCAAACCGATAATGACATCGTTCCCCTTTCCACCACAGATAATATCGTCTGCACTGGAACCCACGAGAAAGTCGTCGCCATTACCACCCACAATGATCGCCGGGCCCTCATAAGCGCGAATATATTCACCCTTATCGCCAGCAGTATAGACTTTGTAACCTTCATTTTTTCCAAATAAAAGATGGTCGCAGCTCGAATCGGCTGTAGCTTGGGCGGATATCAACACGCACCCCAAACTTAATACAGCAAGATGTGTTTTTTTCATTGTTTAATTCCTATTTCCATTTTTTTATGCAAGTTCGCCTGCATTTTTACTGTTCTCTAAATGCATAACCTTCTACGGCCATGTCTTCCTTTAATACTTTTATTTCTTCTTCACTTAGATTTTTACTGAGTTCAATTGTGCTGATGGGCAATTCGGCTTTGGGTAAGCGTGCCGCTTCATTGTATGTACCTGCTTCGTCTTCGCCTAATATCACACGGGCAGCTCTGAAAACCTCTGCATGAATGTCAGCATGAAAGCTGCCCAGGTTTTGTCTGAAAAAATGTTTAAGTAACTGCTCTTCTTCCCGGTAGCCCGGTGTGGAATGTGCGGTAAAGTGGTGGTACTCAACCGCCATTTGCATAACGCGAATAATCTCCGCCTGAATTTCAACATCCCATTCCTGATAAAAAGCATCAACCAATTCTGCGCTGGCCTCAATGGGAGACAATTGCTTCAATACTTGCCAAGCCATCATTTTATCTTCCAGGTTTAACGCTTGAGCATTGCTTGCCAAGGTCTTTGTCCAGGCCTTTTTTTCACTCGCGGGCAACAACAAAATTGCTTCGGCTGCCTCATCAACAGCGATAGCTTGTTGTTCGCGATCTGTTATTGCCACCAACTCGGAAATAACGTCAAATGACGGTGCTTTTATATCTGGGGAAAAGTTTACATCTAAGGGATGATTTAAATTTGGCTTATCGTTTAAATCTGAATCCCTCTTTGACTCAGGCGGGTTATCCAGGAGGTGCCGAGAAAATTCCGCAGCGTATGTTTTATTGTCTGTCGATTCAGAGAGAAAATTTGCGGGGGCTTCTTTATTCCTAAGGTTTTGCTGCAATATTACAGGGGCCAGAGCAAGCAATAAAGCACTGCCAATCACGAGCGTGAGCGGATTGGACTGAATGAAATGTTTGCTGGAAGTAAGCTTGAGTGTCATATCCCAAATCATCGGAATTAATAAGTTGTTGTGTTGTTTGGGAGTTGTATTTATGTTTTTTGCGGATTATACGTAAAAGCCCTGACGAGCGGTGGAAATAAATCACATTAATTTGTGATACCAGCCACTAATTTGCATGCAAGGCATCATAGAGTTCGCGGGCCATTTTTTTGCTGATATTGGGAACTTTGGCAATATCATCAACACTCGCGGCCTGCACCTCTTGTAAGCCACCAAAATATTTCAGGAGTTCGCGCCTTCTTTTGGGGCCAATACCGGGAATGCTTTCCAGGGTGGACGTGCGGCGCTTCTTATCTCGCCGTTGTTTGTGCCCGCTGACGGCAAAGCGATGTGCTTCATCACGAATTTGCTGAATTAAATGCAGGCCAGGGTTATCACTGTTTAAGGTGAAGCTTTTACCGTCGCTCCGAATGAGCGTTTCAAAACCGGCTTTGCGTGTAGTGCCTTTTGCCACGCCGACGAGTTCTATCGAATCAATTCCCAATTCATTTAACACACTTTTTGCTTTCGCGAGCTGGCCTTTTCCGCCATCAATAAATACGATGTCGGGCAAGCGTTGGGCTTCTTTTTGTAAGCGCGTGTAACGACGGCTAATCGCTTGCTCCATGGCTGCGTAGTCGTCACTCTTTTTTATGCCTTCAATATTAAAACGTCGATAATCAGATTTACGCGCACCGTTTTGATCGAAGATGACACAACTGGCCACGGTCAATTCGCCACTGCTGTGACTGATATCAAAACATTCCATGCGCAGGGGCAATTCGTCGAGATCAAGCAATTCCTGTAAAGCTTCGTAGCGTTGTAAAAGTGTTTGTTTGTTATTGAGGTGAGCACGTAAATTTTGACGCGCCGCCTCTATTCCCATTGCCAACCAACTGGCTTTGTAGGTGCGTACCCGGGTGGTGAGATGAACGGCTTTATCTGCAATTTTTTGAATGGCTCCTGTCAAAGCTTGTTCATCGTCAATGCGATGACTGAGAATAATATTTTTGGGAATATCCATTGATGAACCTCCCAAATAAAAATGTGCGAGAAACGCTGAGAGCACTTCACTCTCTTCATTTTCCAATTTATCTTTTGGGAAATAACTTTTACTGCCAATTACTTTTCCCTGTCGAACAAACAGTACCTGAATACAAGCCAGAGCCGCTTCGCGTACACAGGCGACGATGTCGTAGTTGCTGTGGCCCGCTTCGATAATGCGATTAGCCTGAACTTGCCTCAATGCCGAAATACGATCGCGAAATACTGCCGCGCGTTCATAGTGCATATTTTCTGCGGCTTGCTCCATTTGTCCAACAAGTTGCTTGTGCAGGTAGTCACTTTTACCGTTTAAAAATAGGCTGGTGTGTTCCAAATCTCGCGCATAATCTTCGTCAGAAATAATATCGACACAGGGCCCCGAACAACGACCGATTTGAAAAAGCAGGCAGGGTCGTGTGCGATTGTTATACACGCTATTTTCACATTGACGCACACCAAAGGTTTTTTGCAAAAAGTTTAAAGTTTCGCGCACTGCACCGGCGCTGGGATAAGGCCCAAAATATTGTCCCTTTTTTTTCTTGGCGCCTCGGTGAAAACTGAGGCGTGGATGTTTTTCCCCCTCCGACAAATAAATATAAGGGTAGCTTTTGTCATCACGCAGCAAGATATTGAACGGAGGCTTTTGTGATTTTATGAGGTTATGTTCGAGCACCAGCGCTTCAGCTTCGCTGGGTGCAATAGTCACTTCAATACTGGCAATGCGTTTGACCAGGGCTTCGGTTTTTGCACTGAGTCCACTTTGACGAAAATAGGAGCTAACACGATTTTTTAAATTTTTTGCCTTGCCAACATAGAGTATTTCCCCGGTGCCATCGTACATTTGATATACGCCGGGTTGTTGGGTGAGATTTCTCAGAAAGGTGGTGTGATCGAACTGCTGTGCTGCTTCAGACATTGCAGCAGTTTACCTGCCTTAGGCCAGATTTTCGAGATCAAGCAGTTTATGTTTCACTGCTAGTAAAGTGAGTTCGACATCGCTGTTTACACTGAGCTTTTCAAATATGCGGTAACGATAGGTGTTTACAGTTTTGGTACTTACACAAAAACTGTCGGCTATCTCTTTCACTTGTGTGCCGTTGGCAATCATGATGCAGGTTTGCAATTCACGTTCACTGAGGCTTTCGAATGGCGAAGCTTCTGTCGGGGTGATGGTACGCATCGCCAGTTGCTGCGCAATGCTCGGACTCATGTAAAGGCTGCCGAATTTTACGGTATTGATGGCTTTGACGATTTCATCAAAACCGGCACCTTTGGTGACGTAACCGGAGGCACCAGCCTTCAGTAAACGTTCGGGAAATAAATCATCGGAAACTGAAGTCACTGCAATGATGTGGGTAGATTCACAGGCAGCCAATACTTTACGCGTTGCTTCCAGGCCTCCAATGCCAGGCATGCGCACGTCCATCAGAATAATATCGGGCTGCAATTCACGCGCGAGCTTTACGGCTTCTTCACCGCTACACGCTTCTCCCACTACTTCAAATTCTTTTATGTCACTCAGCATGCGAACAATACCCATTCGCACAAGGTCGTGATCATCCGCGACCAGAATTGTTGTCACTTATCGATACCTCTTGCACACAAAGGATTCCCTTGTTGTTATTATTTTACTTGCCTTTCTATAAGCATCGCTTTTTCTTTTTCAATTGGATAAAACTAAAGCGGTACTATGACATTACAACGATTTGACGGAAAGTCAGGTTTATCCTTTGAGGAGTAGAAATATCGCATTTTGGCACGCAATGCAACCAGTGCCGCTGTGTGTTTTGCTTCATTATGACCAAGTCGCCATTTTTCAGGACAATATGCCGTGCTTTTTCATTGCGCGTTTTTTCCGTTTTATTTCGAGACTTAAAAGAAAACCTGCGTTCCGCCCCCAGGCTCAATGATGCAATAAGTGGCTGGGGCCCCAATTCAATTTCGTCGTCGGCATGCCAGCTTACGCTGTCTGCACCATTGCGATATAAATTGACTAACACGCTGTTGAAACCGGTTTCACACAAGGCTTCTATCTTGTGTTTTAGTCGCGCAATTTCCGGGTGCCACGCTATCGGTTGGAACTGTCGACCGGAATAACGCATTACCGCGCCAGGATCACCTACCCACACCTGTTTTCGCGGAATCAAATGTCGTTGCCCAGCAATCACTATCTCGGGCTGTTCCCAGGGAAGATCCTGCTCTAGTTTTGCCATAATCGCGTTTGCTTTTTCGTTTGCCAACCAGCCGGGATACACACGTACATCGGCATCCGGCAGATCAATCTGGATAAATTCGGAAGTAGCTTGATTAAAGAGGTCGGCTTGCTGAATCATGTCCCACTATAACAAGGGAAAGCTGCTACTCAAATTTAAATGCGGAGGTCAGCGCGTTTTGTTTTTCGACCAGGTCTTTAAGATGCTGAATTTGTTGCTCTACTTCAGCAGATTGGCTGTCGATGTTTTCCAGGCTTTCCGGAATTTCGTTGGCTTGTTCGGCGAGGCTTTGGCTAACCGCTTTTTGCTTTTCCGCAACATTTAAAATTTCCTGGGTGGATTGCGCAATCACTTCCAATGTTTGAATCACGCCGTCCAGAGCTTTGGAAGTGTCATCTGAGTGTTCAACACATTCATCTGCGACGGCTTTGTTGCGCTTCATAATTTCTCCCGCCGCATTGGATTTTTGTTGCAGTTGCACAATCATTGAGGTGATTTCTTCTGTGCTTTGTTGTGTTTTATTTGCCAGCGCGCGCACTTCATCAGCCACCACTGCAAAACCCCTACCCTGCTCGCCCGCACGCGCCGCTTCAATGGCCGCATTGAGCGCAAGTAAATTGGTTTGATCGGCGATGCCCCGAATTACTGAAACAATGCTTTCAATTTTTCCTGTGTGTTCCAACAATTCAACGATCACGGTCTCGGCGGTTTCTATTTCCTGATCAAGAGAAAAAATTAATTCGCGGTTGCGAACAACCACACGTTGACCTTCTTCAGCAGATTTTCTAATCGCGTCGGCGGATTGCCGACTGTTTTGAATTTTCTGGTGAACCTCTTCTGCATTTCCCTGAACTTCAGCGGTGAATTGCTTTAAGCGCGCTTGCTGGCTCTGCCCCGGCGCTAAGCGCGGGCTCATTTTCGAGATACTGTTTGTTTTTTTTGATATCGGCCTGGCTTCGGCTTGATGTATCGGTTTTAAATTCGAGCTGAAAGTCTCAGGCCGCTTACTGAGCGCCTCCAATATGGCTTGGGTGGCCTGTGTGCTTTCAACGACTTGCCGTACTTTGTTTTGTTGCTCATCAAGCAAGGCGTTGAGTTCGCTAAAGTCACCGTCCTTTTCGTAGAAAGAGCCGGTTCCGCTTTGTTTGGAATCTCGCAGCAATTTGTTTTGCACGCGATTGACCGAGGCCTGCAATCCGCCAATGAGTTGCCAGAATACCGCAGCAGATAAAACCAGGAGTACTGCGAGTAATAAGGCTAACAACCACAGTTGTTTGTTCTCGACTTTTTGCACGGCGGGCTCGCTGACATCACGCGTCAAAACGCTGCGCGCACTTTCAAATTCCTGAATGCTCGCCTGGAGCTGCGCCTGACCTTGTGCAAGACTCGCAAAGCGCTGAGTAAAATTATCACCAGCCTGCACGATACGATCTTGTGTTTGTAAAGCACCCTGCGGATTTTGTACTGCAAAACTCAAACCTTCAACATAAGGTTGAAGTGTGCTGGTTAGGCCAGAAAAGTCAGCGTTAAGAATTTGAAAACGCCTGAGCACATTGGAAAAATGAAATTTTATAACCCTTTGTGTTTGCTGCATTTCAGCGCGCTTATTTACGCTAGGCAAGTTGTAAATTTCATTGGCCGCGTTTTGCGCTTCACTTGCCAGGGAGTCAATCAACCACAGCGCATTTAAATTATCGCCATCCAGTTTGTATCGGAGATCTTTAATTTCTCCTGCGAAATGTTTCCACAATTCGCGAAAGCTACGCTGGGCTCCATTGCGATCACTCAAGAGGTCTTTTTGATTTTCTACATCTTGCTTGATGGTGTTGGCTTGGCCGATTGTTGTATCTATTTCTTCTAAGGCTTTGCTGAAACTTGAACTCAAGGCATTATCCTCGAGTTTTGGAGGCTCAACGTTTACCTGAAGGTGGCTGACAATAAGAACAATCGCCAACACAATTTGTAAGCCCAGGAGCATCGCCAGCGCTGTGCGTATTTGTTTGACGCTCATCAGCTTCATTCGGACTGGCCTTCAATTTGCTCGTCAAACAGCGCAGACATATCAACCTGAGGGGCGGCTTTAACTTTGGTTTTAGCGAGCTGCCAGCGTTGATTCCAGTATTCCAGAGTGAAATCGAAATCCGGGTTGATTAAAATATTCCTGACGCTATTACCTTGTAAGAAATCCAGGCCTGTTTTATTCGCCAATCGTAGAAATTGCTCATCGTATTCAGCCATTTGAATTAAACGCACATCCGTTTTAATTAGCTCTTTTAATTGTGCGAGCGCGGGCTCTCGTGTTTTTAGCGTGGGCAAAAATCCGCTGACGTCTGCGTAATCTGATTCAAATAAAAGAAATCGTAGCCAAGCTTTGCTTGACAAGGGGTTAGGCGTTTTTTTATTGATTGCCAGCCCCCAATCTACATTTAACAAGGCTGCCGCTTTGCCATCATTGGTGGCAGGAAAGGGAATAAACCCGACCTCCTCTTCTTTCGCACCGGCTTCAAAAAGTTGCGGGATAAGCCAGCTGCCCATAAATAGCATGGCAAGTTCGCCACGCGCAAATTCCTGTTTGGACTGATGCCAACGGTCTCGCGTGATATTCACTTCGCTGTAGCCACTATCGTAAAACTTTCGCGCAATACTGAGTGATTGTCCGTAAGGTTTGTTTTTTTCAAAGGGTTTATCTTCGCTGGCAAACTTAGCAAAGTAATTTCCGTCTCTGGCAATGAGCAAAGCGGCTTTATCCCATTGCTGTAAAGGCCATGCAGCGCCAATATTTAAAGCCAAGGGCGTGATACGCGCTGCTTTAATTTTTTCTGCGGCCGCGTACAGTTCGTCCAGGGTAGTCGGTGCTGCAAGGTTCAAGCGTGAAAATATTTTTTTGTTATAAATTAGACCTTCAACATTCACGCCGATAGGTAAAGCATAATTTTTATTGCTGTAGCGCCAGCGTTCGCCGAAGTAAATTTGCTGCGCTGAAACGACATCGTCAAGGGGTAAGAAATAATTGCTCCAAGCGAATTTCGGCAAGGATTGGGGGATAAGTAACACATCACCGTAATCACCTTTGGAGACGCGCGTGCTCATCTCCTGGTTGTAGCGTTCAACTGCAAGCACTTCGACTGTGATCTTTGGTTTTATTTTTTTAAATTCACGCGTCCAGCGGGAAAACTCGCCGTTTTCGATAAGATCTGCACGATTGGTATAGAAAGTGATAGTTTGCGCTTCAACCAAAGGTACAAGAAAAACAACGAGTAAAACCCAGATATTTCTCATGCCGTAACTTCTCTTGCAATGGACACTCGGTTACGACCGGATTTTTTTGCCGTGTACAGGGCCTGGTCTGCTAACTCAAGCACTTCCTCCCAATTGGATGAGAGAGAAGTTTGATAACTGGATACACCCGCACTCATCGTGAGAACAGTGTAAGGCCCAGCGCAGTGCCTAATATTTTCATCCTCAAGTTTTTGAAGGGTACGTGTAGCGGTGTTTTCAGCATTTTTTAAATTGGCACCCGGCATTAACAACAGCAATTCTTCACCGCCGTAACGGTATAATCTGTCGTTAGTGCGTATACAGGATAAAATAATTTTACTCACATCCTTTAAGGCTTGGTCACCCGCCTGGTGACCGTAATTGTCGTTGTATTCTTTAAACGCATCCACATCAAATAAGATCAGCGCGTAATCGCCGTTTTGTGCATTTGCCGCCTTGTGGGTGTAACTCACATCAATTTCCATTGCGCGACGATTGCCTATTTTCAAAAGGGAATCTTCAAGTGAAAGCGTTTTTAACTGCTCGTTGATTTCCTTGAGATAGCGCGTTTTATTACCAACCGCTTCTTCAAGTGCTTTACGTTGCTGCGATATAACACCCTCATAGGCTCTAGCCAGATCTGAATAAGTGAGGATGCCAACGATATAGCCTTTTTGATCAACGACCGGCAGGTGTCGGAACCCCTGGGTTTGAGTGATTACCAATGCCTCGAATAGGGTCGTCATTTCACGCACGCAAACCGGCGAGCCGGTCATCACTTCTTCAACAGAGACCTGCTTCAAATTTTGTTCGCCTTCCAATACGCGATCCAATACTTTGACCAGATCACGTTCGGTGACGATTCCAACGGGCTTGGCATCCTCAACAACAACAACACAGGAAAGCCCAGCTTGCGCCACAGACTGCACAACTTCCTGCAAGGGCATGCTTCGATTGCAGGTTGTAACCGGTCCCGTCATGACGCTACCGACAACCAACTCATTCATATCATTATTAACCTTATTCCTCACATTAAGGATAGGCAAGGCCCTCTCTACTCGCCACCTGTCGCCCCTAATTGAAAGTGTTATAATCCGCCGCCCTGAAATCAGAGCCGGACAAATCACAGTGTCAAAACACATAGAGCTTATGGATACCACGCTGCGTGACGGTGAACAGACGCGCGGCGTGTCGTTTACCCCGGATGAAAAGCTCAATATCGCTAAGGCGCTGCTCGAAAAATTGGGCGTAGACCGAATTGAAGTGGCCTCGGCTTGTGTGTCTGAAGGTGAACAGAGAGGCCTGAAATCCCTGAGTGAATGGGCCGCCGCCCACGGCTGGGAAGAACGGATTGAAGTATTGGGTTTTGTCGATCACCAACGCAGTGTGGATTGGATTGTTGCTGCGGGCGCCAAAACGATCAACCTGCTCACCAAAGGCAGCGAACTTCACTGTCGCACCCAACTTAAAAAAACCCTGGAGGAACACTGCGCTGATATTCACAACACCGTGAATTACGCGCTGGAAAAAGGCTTGAACGTGAATATGTATCTTGAGGACTGGTCCAACGGATACAAGGACAGCCCGGATTATGTGTTTGATCTCTTAAATTGCGTCAAAGATCTGCCCATCAAGCGATTCCTATTGCCTGACACCCTGGGGGTACTTTCCCCCGCAGAAGTGACAGCCGCGATTAGGGACATGACCCAACGCTACCCGGACCAGCACTTCGATTTCCATCCCCATAACGATTATGGGCTCGCTACTGCAAATGTTATGGCGGCAGTTGAAGCCGGTGCAAAAGGCATTCACTGCACAGTGAACTGTTTGGGTGAACGCGCTGGCAATGCCTCAATGGCTGAAGTCGCGGTGGTATTAAAAGATAAACTGGGTGTTGAGCTGGCAATTAATGAAAATCATATTTTTGATTTAAGCAAAATGGTCGCGAATTTTTCGGGTAAATGGATCGCTGACAATGCGCCTGTGGTAGGCCAGGACGTGTTTACCCAAACCGCAGGTATTCATGCCGATGGTGATCACAAAGGCGGACTGTATGAAAGTCAGTTACGGCCCGAACGTTTTGACCGCAAACGTAGTTATGCCCTGGGCAAAATGAGCGGAAAAGCTTCACTGATCAAAAACCTTGAAGCTCTGGATTTAAGCCTCAGCCCGGAAAATCAAGCCAAAGTGCTTAAACGTATCGTCAAATTGGGTGACTCCAAACAAAGTATCACCATTGACGACCTCCCTTTCATTATTGCTGATGTACTGGAGAGCAAGGATTACCACCACATTAAGTTACTCGATTGCACCACCACCAGTGGCATGGATCTGGAATCCACAGTCAGTTTGAAGGTCGATATCGAGGGCAAAATATATAAAAGTTCTGGCACCGGTAACGGCGGTTTCGACGCCTTTGTGAATGCAATCAATAAGGCCCTGGCAAACATTGGTTACCAACTTCCCAAGCTGGAAAATTACGAAGTGCGAATTCCCAAGGGCGGCGAAACCAATGCACTCACAGAGTGTTCCATCACCTGGAAAGCCGAAGGTAAAAACATCAAAACCCGCGGCATCCACGCCAACCAGGTGTTTGCTGCCATTCTGGCGGCTTTGCGAGTAATTAACTTACAATTGCACGAACGCAAAGCAAATTAATTTAGGTAGTTTTTACTTTATTTACCATTCATCCCACCTTTCACACCTTCCAACACTCGGTTTTAAATTTTTATTTTTTTTAATTATTAAATTTTAAATTTAATAGCAATAAAGTCTACGTGTTTTAGGGATTTTAAATAGATTATTGGAACTAATCGGCATAAGCTGAATAGACAAGTTGTCGTTAACTACCACAAACCGAAAAAAGACGAGGAAGAAAAATGCGCAAGCACCTTACCCTTATAGTCTCATTATGTTTTCTGGTTTTAGGTTCCCAAGCTCACGCACAAAATGCTTGTTCTACTGTAAGTTGCGATTGCACTAATTTGCCTGTTGATTCCTGGAAATCAATTTGTATCGAAAAAGAAAAAAGGATAGCTGCATCATGTAGTGCAGCAAACGAATTTAAACCTCAAGGATATTGTTCGATACACGGCCCTTTAGCCAATCGACTTCCATTAAGTATTAGTCTTGAAAGTGAAGGCGCCGTTGCCAAAGAAGACATTGTTCGCCTTAATTACAAAATAGCAATTTTGTATTGGTCTTTGCATAAAGATTTAGACATGCTGCAAGATAAAGTGAACAACAATACCTGGGACAAAGCCCAGCATTACGTTGATCTTATTGATTTAAATGCCGACCACCTATTCACACAGCAAAAACGTGTTGTTGAAAGTTACGCTGCATCGAATGACGAAGCACTTGCTGAAAAATCCTGGCGTGATTATTCAGAAGACACACTGAAAGTAGGCAACATGTTGTACGACTACGGCAAAGCCATGTTGAATGCGGCTGAAGCCCAGGAGAGTGAAGCGCTCAAAGTTGATACACATAAATTGGCTTTTAAGCTTCTGCAAATCAGCGGTCGTATGCATGAACAAGCTGGATACGCTTATGCCAATGGCGTGCGCCACTCGCTGGCTTCCAAAACCTGGAAACAAGCCGCCGACATTTCTGACATGATTCTTAAGTCAGAAAAAAATCGAGTGGATGCAAATTTTTATCGCGAGCAACGCGCAATGCGTTTACACAAAGCGAGTTATTACTGGGTCGTTGGACAAGGAGAGAATGAAACTTCCATCTCCGACGCTGAGCAGTTGATTAAAGAGAGTGATAAAAACGAAGGTGTTGAGCTCTAACTCTTAGAGCTTCAACAACTCCTCTACAACTTTGTCACCAAAGGCATCCGTATTAATCATCTTTACGCCACTTCCGGGTTTACTTAAATCCGGGGTGGAGTAGCCTTGAGTGAAAACACTTTGAATCGCCTTCCAAACATTTTTTGATTCCTCCAGCATGCCAAAGGAATGTTCCAACATCATCGCGACTGAGCCAATCATGGAATAAGGATTGGCAATATTTTTTCCTGCAATATCCGGCGCCGAACCATGTGAAGGCTCATAGTAAGCGCGCCCGTCTCCCAAACATGCTGAAGGCATTAAGCCCAGCGAACCGAGAATTCCACCACCCTGATCACTGAGAATATCACCAAACATATTTTCCATTACCATCACATCAAATTGTCCGGGGTTTAAACAAAGCAAGGTGGCTGCCGAATCGACCAGTTGATGTTTCACTTCTACATCGGGATAGCTTGGCGCCAGCTCTTCAACAATTTCATTCCAAAGCACGCTGCTTTTCAGTACGTTACTCTTGTGAATATTGTGCAGCACTTTTTTGCGACTTTGAGCTTGTTTAAAGGCGACATGAAGAATCTGTGCAATTTGATTTTCATCGTATTCAAGCATCTCTTTGACGTAACGTTTTCCAGACTGATTTATTCCCGTTTCTTTCTCACCGAAATACAAGCCGCCAACCAATTCTCGAATGATGACGATGTCGATACCCTCGCCTACAATTTCTGGTTTGAGCGGTGAAAAATGTGCGAGCCCTTTTGGCAATGAAACGGGGCGAATATTGGCATAGGTATTTAACAAACGACGCAGTGGCAAAATTGCCCCGCGTTCAGCTTGCATATCTACCGGTATTTTTTGTGTTTCTTCGTAGCTTAGCCCCACTGGGCCTTTTAAAACGGCATCCGCTTCAAGACAGATTTTTTTAGTTTCTTCGGGAAAAGGATGACCCACTTCAAAATACGCGCTGGCACCGAAGGGTGCCTCTATTAATTCAAAGTTTAGATCGCTGTTTCGCTGTTCTACAGCTTTGATAACTTTCACGGCTTCGCGCATCAGTTCAGGACCGATAGCGTCACCCGCGAGCAAGGCAATTTTATAGCTACTCATGTTGATTCTTTCTTTTAAGTTGGATTTAAGTGATTTTTCCAGATCGATAAATATTATTCGGGATAAATATTATTCGGGTCAGCCCCGTAAAAGCGCGGCATTTTAACAGCTCCGGCGGGCAATCGCATCTTATGCTTTGAAGCTTGCTTTACGCTACGGTGCTTTAGTTCGAATCACTAGATTCATGCAGCCACAAACACTGTCCGCCAGAAGCCGCTTCAATGGCTTGAAGTTTTTCCGCATGCTTTTGCAACTCTTCGTCACTCGCTTTCACAATCCGCAGCGCTTTGCGCTTGGAATCCACTCTTCTGATGGCTTCAGCCTCGTCACCGAATTCACCGCCACCCTGCTGACCACCCAGCGCCAAACGCGTTTGTCCGCCAGTCATTAAGAGATACACATCGGCAAGAATTTCGGCATCCAGCAATGCACCGTGCAACTCTCGCTGTGAATTGTCTACGCTATAGCGCTTGCAGAGCGCGTCCAGATTATTTTTCTGGCCAGGGTGCAAACGACGCGCGAGGGTGAGTGTGTCAAGCACTTTGCAACGCTCGTCTATTACTACTGCGTTGGGATCCAGCAAGGCCAACTCGTGATTGATAAAGCCAACATCGAAAGGCGCATTGTGGATAATCAACTCGGCTCCATCCACGAACTCGATAAAATCTCGCACAATATCAGAAAACACGGGTTTGTCTGCAAGAAATTCATTGGTGATACCATGAACTTCAATCGCTCCTTCGTCGATTTCACGTTCAGGTTTGATGTATTGATGGTAGTGATTGCCTGTGAGTTTTCGGTTGACCAATTCAACGCAGCCAATTTCAATAATGCGATGGCCCTGGCTGGGCTCCAGGCCTGTTGTTTCTGTGTCCAGAACGATTTGTCGCATTCATTTCCCCAATTTAAATTAAAAATATTTTGAAACCATATCGAAACCTATTTGAAACTATAGAGCGAAATATTTTTAAGAAAGTTCATCGATACCCAAGTTAGCCAACTCGTCAGCGATTTCATTTTCACGATGACCGCTGTGCCCCTTCACCCACTTCCATTTTATTTGATGCCTTGCGACTTGATCATCAAGCGCTCGCCATAAATCTGCATTGGCTACCGGCTTCTTTGCTGCTGTTTTCCAACCGCGTTTTTTCCAGTTTTCAATCCACTCAGTGATGCCTTTACGCACATATTCTGAATCGGTTGTTACGGTGACCTCACACTTTTCACTCAAGGTTGCGAGCGCTTTAATCGCTGCAGTCAGTTCCATCCGATTATTGGTAGTTTGTTTTTCACCACCGTGCAGGCTTTTTTCCTGTTTTCCGTAACGCAACAATGCGCCCCAACCACCAGGACCTGGATTGCCTCGGCAAGCACCGTCCGTGAATATTTCAACTTTTTTCAAAATTTATCTCTTATTTATAATTTTACGACGCCGCATTGGCAGAATCATGGCAGATGAAGCTTGCGATTCAGCATTCGCAGCCCTTCGAGATACCGCTGCTTGTGCCAAGGCGGGCTTAGGTTGCCAGGCAGGTTTAAGAGGGGTCACAGAAACTTTATCTTTGCGTGCAACCAAACAATAATTTGCACCAAACGGTAATTTTTGCGTCCAATGCCACATTCCTCTTATGTGGGTATTGCGCAAATATTTTTTATTATTAATTGGGAAATTAAAAAAATTGTATTTTGCGGGAGCGTAAGAAAAATCAAGAAAATTCAACCAATCCTTAACCCGTCCCAAATGAAGATCATGATGATGCCAAATTGCTTTACGGCTAAAAAATTGCAGAAAGTTTTTACTGAATCCTCGCACACTAATAGGGTTAAAACCTAACAAAACAATATAACCATTGGGTATCGTCACCCGCGCGGCTTCTTTTAGTACCTGCTGCGGGTTTTCACTAAAATCCAGAACATGATGCAACACACAGACATCAATACTTTCGTCCGGCAAGGGCAAGGCGTTAAAATCACTCAGACCCGATACTTTTTTGGCGCTGAAACCTGAGACCGGAGACAAACTGAAACAATGACTAATTCTACTCGCCGAAAACAAACGTGCATCAGGCATCACACTCAGCTGTAGTAGGTGATAGCCAAAAAGGTTATGCAATTCCTGGGATAAAATTCTTTTTTGCGCCGATAAGAAGGTGCGGCCCAGCGGTGTTTTAAACCATGATCGAAGCTCATCAATGGATTGATCCAAAGGGTTCACTGCTTTGCGCCCCTTCAAACCACTTATGACTTTGCTTCCAAAAGACAATTTACTCATAATTCCCGCTTAACTCACTTAACCAATCCCGCACTGACGATGGCCATAATAACAAAGGATAAGCCATGATAACCATAAAGCCCCTACCCGCAATAAAAGACAATTATATTTGGGTAATACAGCACAGCGAAGACAGGGATGTTTATATTGTAGACCCCGGCGAGGCTGAACCCGTTCACCGTTTTCTGAGAGAAAATCAGGCGGGCATCAAGAAGATTCTTCTTACGCATCAACACTGGGACCATGTGACCGGAATTGCTGAGTTGGTCTCTCTCTATCACTGCCCCGTCTATGGGCCAAAAATTGAAAAGCACCCCACTGTAACGCACACGCTCTCAGAGGGCGATACCGTGGCGCTCTGGGACGATTTATCAGCCACTATCTGGGAAACCCCGGGGCATATGCCAGATCATATTTGCTGGTTGTTGCACGGCTCAATGCCACTCAGCGTGCTTTGCGCGGACACGCTGTTTTCAATTGGCTGTGGCCGCATTTTCAGAGGGACACCAGAAGAACTTTTTAATTCTCTGAAACGCCTTGCTGAACTCCCCGATGAAACACGCTTATATCCTGCCCACGAATACACTCTAGCCAATCTGAATTTCGCCTTAACCGTCGAGCCGGACAACCAAGATTTAATTCTTGAATATCAAAGAGTTACAGCACTTCGACAAAGTGGAACAGCTTCCCTGCCGACCTCGGTAGCTAAAGAAAAACACCTGAACCCCTTCCTTCGTTGCAAAGAAGAAGCGATTTGGACTGCTGTATCACGCTATGTTGGCCGTAAATTGACGAATGAACTGGAAGTTTTCACTGAACTCCGCCGCTGGAAAGACGTCTACTGATTACCAATTAGAATAAAACGGCAATATTGAAATTTGCTTTTAGCACAAGGCCCAGTAAAATCCCGAGATAGTTGGCCGCGAATCTGATTAACAATTGATCGTGCGCCCCTGCAGGCAGAGGCAGATCGCTATATGGGCGATGTGGAAAGTCGCATGGATAGTTACTCTGATAAACACATAAAAAGTCTCTGCCTGCTAACATTAATTGAGTCTTTGGAAAACACGACGTCTTATGAATCACTCCCGCCGCTTCTTCCTGCTTTTGTTGCTCACCACCTTATGTGCCTGCGGACAGTACAACACTCAAAAAATTTCAGAGCACGAAGCTTCAGATACGACTGCACCGAGCCTTGAAGAAAATTTTGAAAACGATCCGAATTGCCTCGTCAGCGACGCGGATTGGGAGGCTTACCCGGAACCTCCTGCGCCCGACCTTTGGGATCGCATTCGCGATGGTTATCAACTTCAACACGATGACAACAAACGTATTGAACAGGAATTGGAATGGTACGCTAAACATCCACAATATATGGAGCGTGTAGCAAAACGCGGCGAGCCGTATTTGTTCCACATTGTGGAAGAAATTGAGAAACGTGGAATGCCAATGGAATTGGCGCTCTTGCCAATTGTAGAAAGTGCATTCGACCCCTTTGCTTATTCTCACGGTCGTGCATCGGGCATCTGGCAATTTGTCCCCGGTACAGGCAAAAGTTTGGGACTCAAACAAAATTGGTGGTATGACGGTCGTCGAGATATTGTTGCTTCAACGGAAGCAGCGCTGACTTACCTTGAACGTATGCACAAACGTTTTAACGGCGATTGGTTGTTAGCGTTGGCGTCGTATAACAGTGGTGCCGGCAACGTCAACAAAGCCGTGAAAAAAAATCAACGCTTAGGTCGACCGACCGATTTCTGGAATTTACAACTTCCAAAAGAAACCAAGGCTTATGTGCCTCGCTTAATTGCCCTAAGCAAACTTATTAATAAACCCGAAGATTACGAATTATCACTCTACAGTATTAAAAACGAAGCCTGGTTTTCTCCCGTTGAGGTCGGCTCGCAAATCGACCTTGCACAAGCAGCAGAACTGGCAGAAATTGATATGGATTTACTTTATCGTTTAAATCCGGCTTTCAATCGTTGGGCGACAGATCCGAAAGGACCACACAATTTATTGGTTCCTTTGGATAAAGCTGAGAGCTTTAAGGAAAAAATTGCCGGTATTCCGCCCGGTGATCGCATTACCTGGGAACGTTATAAAATTAAAAACGGTGATACCCTATCGACCATTGCGAATCGTTACAAAGTGAGCGTGAGTTCTTTAAAAGCGATCAATCAAATTCGCGGCACTACTATACGCGCCGGAAAAACTTTAATGGTGCCAGTTGCTGCCAAAGGAGAAACACACTACACACATAGCTCCCTTCAACGTTTAATTCGCAAACAGGAAGCCGGCGGAAAAAATAAGGAAAACGCTTCACGCGTTAATTATGTGGTAAAACAGGGCGATAGTTTTTGGACAATCAGTCGACGATTCCGCGTGCGCGCAAACAGTATTGCCAAATGGAATAACATGGCGCCCACCGATACATTGCGTGTTGGACAAACACTGACAATTTGGACCGCGTCTCCGGAAATGGCGGCAGTCGATAATCCATCGGTAATACGCAAACTCAATTACAAGGTACGCAAGGGCGATTCGCTTGCACGAATTGCAGATAAATTTGGCGTAAGAGTGAAAGATATCATCAAGTGGAATGGTGTTAGCCCAGGAAAATATTTACAACCCGGCGATAAACTAACGCTTTTTGTAGACGTAAAATCTATTTAGCCTTTTTTCTCGCTTGCGAAACCAGGTTTAAACTGGCTTGTGCTTGGTTGGCGAAGTGTTTAAAACTTTCATACAAATCCGTCGTCAACTTTCCTCCAAAGGTCCATCTGTCTGCATAGAAAACAGCGATTTTTCTCCCCTCTATTTCCATTGTTGAAACAAAGGAGGGAAATCTTCCCAAATTAGTGGACAGAATTTCAGGGTATAAATGTTGATTTTTAGCGATGACTTCTTCGCTATACCAATGTGCCCCTCCCTTTTCGATAGCTTGTGTGAAAATATTTTCACTATACGGCCCAATATCAAAATTGAAATTTTCTCGCCAGTGTGTTGTGCCTTCTCCCAAAATATATTTCGCTGTAAGCTTACGACCAGTAATAAATGCCAAAGTCACTCGCTCTAAACCAATTCCTCGATGCATACCTTCCAACACCATTTGAAACATGGTGTTCACATCCAGATTGTCGCAAGTCGCCGAAGCGAGCTCTCTCAGAATGTTCAGCTGTAAATGTGGGTCTCCTTTAAGAATTTTTGATGCGGGGGAATTATCAACTTTCTTAGCCGAATGCTTACTTGTGGGGATGAGTGGACACGCTTCCGACACCCCATAGTTCAATGCAATTTCTGCAGCGCTATCGGCCGCGTCCTTGACCAATTTCAAAGACTGTTCCTCACTGAGGTTGGCTAGCTGCGCCACCTCTCCCAGCACTTTTGCCACCTGGGGGCTCTCCCAACCGTGCAAAGCCGCACGACTCAATCGTTCGCCGGTAATTACGGCTCGAATTTTTTCGCTGGGATGAGCGGAAGGAAACAAAGCTTGCACCAGGGTTTCGCTTAAGCTCCAGTTCTTGGCTAGCTCCAGGGTTATTGACTTAAATGAAGCCCCTAATATGGCATCCATCGCTTCCTTACGCTCAATAGGATCATCACTCATCATTTTGTGATTGTTTTCGTCAATTTCTTCCGAAGCCCAATACGCCATTTCGCCGAGGTTAAACAACAATGCGGCAACAAAGACTTCTTCTCCAGCCTGTTGATCAATTCGATCAATCAGTTTTCTGGCTTGCGTCGCTGCGTGAAACCCTTGTGCAATAAGCTGGAGGACGCGTTCTTTTGGTTTGTTTTTCAACAATGATTCCAAGACCAACAACGAAATGCAGATTGCCCGCATGCCTTTTAGTCCAATCATCACTACAGCGCGACTGACCGTATTCACAGACACCCGGGAATAGTTGTACTGCACCGAATTGGCAACTTTCAATACATGCGAGGTTAAATTGGGGTCTTTGAGGATAATTTCCGCCAAACGATTTGCGTCGGCCTCTTCACTGCCAGAGAGTTTGTTAATCTCCATTACCACGGCATTGAGCACAGGCATGCTCTGAGTGCTTAACTTTTTAACCCATGTTTGGAGTGTTTTCTGAGACATATCAGGCCATCAGCTATTTGTTTTCCCTTCAATAAAGTGTAGCCTATCTCGCTGAACCAACTAGCAATCTTTCCAAACATGACTGAGAACTCACGTCTCAACACCCAACAATGGACCGAATTCTGGAAACAGTCCACAGTCACTTCCTTTCAGTCTCAGTCCAATATCAATTATGATAGAAATTATGCGCTTTTTTGGAATCGCCAATGGAGCCAATTAATTGATAATGCATCTATTGTCGATCTGGCAACGGGAAATGGTGCTATTGCACTACTCGCCGCAAAATTTGCTTCAGAAAACAATTTAAATTTTCACATTACAGGAATTGACAATGCAGATATATCACCTGCCACCCAGTTGAGCAATGTGACTGATGTATCGGATTTGGTGAAACGCGTAAACTTTCTTTCTTCAACGCCAATTGAGGATAGCAAGTTAGCCGCTCAGAGCTTTGATTTAATTACTAGCCAATACGGATTTGAATATTCTGATTTAACCAGGAGTGTTGAAGAAAGCCGAAGAATTGCTAAGCCCCATGGCCGTCTTGCGCTGATACTTCACAACGAAGATTCCCTTTTGATAAAGCAGGCGAAAGATGCACATGGACTTTTTTCAGAAATATACATTAAGAGTCGCCTGGATGAGAAACTCACCGAGTTACTATTGGAACTTGAAAAACGTGAGCCCAACACGGTTAGTCACGGATGTGAAAAGCTAAGGATGCAACTGAATGACACTATTGCACACCTAAATACTTTAGATAAAAGTTACACTGACACCTTTATGCTTGACTATGCCTTGCCAAATTTAATGCTACCCTTTGGGCGCCTTAAAAACTTAAGTCTGGATAAAAAAATAGCGCATATTACTCAAGTTAAAAATGAATCGGAATTATACAATCTGAGAATGAAAGACCTAATATCCGCAAGCCTTAGCAAATTAAAATTTGAAGAATTAATCAATATCTTAAATGAAAATCAGTTTAAGGTTGAATCGTCCGGTGAATTTTACTACGACGAGAAGCAACTGATGGGTTGGCAATTAGAAGCAAAATTAAGCATTTAATACAATTAATACTATTCGGGCAAAATACAGGAATTTCCCATGATTCAGTTTTTTTTGAAGGTAACACCAAGTAAGAAACTATTTGGCATTCTTCTAGCAGTAACTTTTATTGCCGCTTGCGGCGAAAAGCAACTCAGTAATCGCGAGTATGGCAATAAAAATGGGATTCTGTTCATAGCGAATGGGGAAGAACCCAAAGGCCTGGACCCTCATCTCACTACTGGCGACCCCGATCGCAACGTCATTGTCGGCTTATTCGAAGGTTTAACCAAGTTGCACCCCAAAACCCTGCAACCCGGACCTGGGGTCGCAGAAAGTTGGACAATTTCAGAAGACAAAAGAACCTACCTCTTTCAACTTCGCAAAAATGCAAAATGGTCTAATGGCGACCCCGTCACCGCTCACGATTTTGTCTGGTCCTACATGCGCGCCTTATATCCCACCACACCGAATGAATATGCTTACATGATGTACTATTTTAAAAATGCCGAAGCCTATCATACAGGTGAAATCACAGACTTTAATGAAGTCGGTGTCAGAGCGTTGAGTGACCATGAACTGGAAATAGAAATCAATCACCCCACGGCGTTTTTCCTGCAACTGCTCGACCACCATTCTTTCTATCCTGTTCATAAAGATACCGTTTTGGCGGGTGGTGCTATTGATGATCCTTCCAATCGCTGGAGCCTGCCAGAAACATTCGTGGGAAATGGACCATTTACACTCAAGCGCTGGGAAGTAAACAATGTGATTGAGTTGGAAAAAAACCCGTATTTCTGGGATGCGGAAAACGTAAAACTGAACGGCGTACATTTTTTTCCAATTACGGAATACAGTGTTGAAGAGCGTTATTTTCGCTCTGGAAAAATTCACCTCACTCACACACCACAAATGGCCATTGAAAAAATTGCTGTTTATCGCGAGAAAAATCCAGAGTACTTGAAAATCTACCCCAACTATTCAACTTACTACTACAACTTCAACACCACACGCCCACCTTTTGACGATGTACGTGTAAGAAAAGCACTTTCATATGCGATTGATCGTGACACGCTTGTTGAAAAAGTCACTAAAGGACAAGAGCCGGTCGCCTACAGTTTGATTCCACCCGACCCCGAAGGCTATACCCCGAAACAATATTTCGAATACGATGTAGAAAAAGCCAAGCAATTACTCGCCGAAGCCGGTTACCCCAACGGAGAAGGTATTCCTGTTCGCAGCATTCTTTACAACACCAATGAAAACCACAAGAAAGTGGCGCTTGCCATTCAACAAATGTGGAAAGAAAATCTCAATATAGATGTGCAATTAGAAAATCAGGAGTGGAAAGTGTATTTGGATTCAATGCACAATCTTCACCACGATATTGCCCGCGCAGGCTGGATTGCTGATTATGTCGAACCAACAAACTTTACCGATATTTTAATTCCTGGTGGAGGCAACAATCACACTGGTTGGGCAAGTGAAGAATATCGAGCCCTGCTTGACAAGATTAGCGCAACCGAAGAAAGGGAAAAACGCTTTGAATTGTTTGAGCAAGCAAATAAGATGATTATAGACGCAATGCCTCTGATCCCATTGTATTACTATTCTGATTTAAACCTGGTGCACACTTCCGTAAAAGGTTGGTACGGTAACGTAATGCACTACCACCGTTTTGAAGGTGTCTACCTGGAAGAAGGTGAAAGTACAGATTGATCGCTTAGACTTAAGAGATAGTTCAGCATGCTTCGATTTATAGCAACAAGACTGTTAACTGCCATTCCGGTTTTGTTTGTCGTTATTCTAATTACCTTTACTTTGATTCGCCTGGCACCGGGAGGCCCTTTCGACCAGGATCGCAAAGTGCCGCAATCTGTACTGGAAACCTTGAACAAACGTTATCATCTTGATGAACCGGTGTATAAACAATTTTTTGGCTATCTCGGAAATTTACTTAAAGGTGATTTTGGCCCCTCATTTAAATACCCGACTCGTAGCGTCACCGAGATGATTGCGACAGGTTTACCTGTCACACTTGAACTTGGTTTTTATGCACTGTTGTTTGCAATGTGTCTGGGAATTAGTGCCGGGGTTCTGGCTGCAGTTAAACCGAATTCCTTGCAAGATTATGTCCCCATGTCTATTGCCATGGCGGGAATTTGTTTACCGTCCTTTGTGCTGGGGCCACTCTTAATTCTTATTTTTGGAATCGCGTTTGAATGGTTGCCCATTTCTGGCTGGAATGAAACGCCCGGCGATAAAATTTTACCCGCTATTACTTTAGGCGCCGCCTATGCCGCTTATGTTGCGAGATTAACCCGTGGGGGTATGCTGGAAGTTTTGTCCCAGGATTACGTGCGTACCGCCCGCGCAAAAGGTTTGTCTCCTCTTAGAGTTCTCACTCATCATGCATTACGCGGTGGGCTTGCGCCGGTTGTTTCTTTTGCTGGCCCGGCTGCTGCCATGCTGCTTTCTGGCTCCTTCGTCGTTGAAACTGTTTTTCAAGTTCCCGGTCTTGGACGATTTTATTTGCAAGCGGCATTTAATCGCGATTACACCATGATACTTGGCACAACAATATTTTTTGCAAGCTTAATCATTGTTTTTAATCTCATTGCCGATATCATTTTGGTCTGGCTAAATCCCAAACTACGCGACAGCCTTCACAGGCAGTAACAAACTCTATGAATGATATCGCTATTCCAGAATTAAAAAAGTACGAGAAAGGTCGTTCTCTTTGGCAAGATGCCTTCAGCCGATTATATAAAAACAAATTGGCGATGTTTGGCTTAGCCACTCTCACAGTCATTGTGATACTCGCATTGTTCACGCCTTGGATTGCACCCTATGACTATGAAGCACAGGATCTTTATTTAGGTGCTACACCGCCGTCTTCCGAGCACTGGTTGGGAACTGATGTTTTTGGGCGCGACCAGCTCACACGCATGCTTTACGGCAGTCGTATTTCTTTAATGGTGGGTTTGGTCGCGACCAGTGTCGCTTTGCTTATCGGCGTAACCTGGGGGACCATCGCAGGATTTTTTGGCGGACGAATAGATGCAATGATGATGCGTACCGTCGATGTGCTGTACGCCCTGCCCTTCGCCATATTTATTATTTTGTTAACCGTCGTTTTTGGCCGAAGTATGATTTTGCTTTTCCTTGCAATCGGCGCCGTCGAATGGTTGACAATGGCAAGAATTGTACGTGGGCAGGTTGTTTCTTTACGCAGACAAGAATTTATTGAAGCCGCGATTGCGATGGGAGTGAATCGCTGGCAAATTATGCGACGGCATTTAGTCCCCAATGTGCTGGGTCCCATTATTGTCTATACCACCTTAACCATTCCCAGCGTCATTTTGCTGGAATCTTTTTTAAGTTTTCTTGGCCTCGGGATTCAACCACCGCAAAGCTCTTGGGGTTCGCTCATCAAAGCGGGAGTTGAAACCATGGAAGAATATCCCTGGCTTCTAATTTATCCAGGCATATTGCTTTCGTTAACACTTTTCTCCTTAAATTTCCTCGGAGATGGTTTGCGGGATGCCCTTGACCCAAGAACCTCCAAGGACTAATTCCATGCCTTTGCTAGAAGTTAAAAATTTACGTACCTGCTTCTATACAAGGGAAGGCCAGACTGTTGCAGTCAGCGATGTCAGTTTTTCAGTTGAAAAAGGGAAAGTCTTAGGCATTGTGGGCGAATCCGGTTCTGGAAAATCCGTGTGCTGTTACAGCATTCTTGGCTTAATTCCCTCCCCGCCCGGGAAAATTGAAAATGGCAGTGCTATTTTTGACGGCCTGGACTTACTTAAAATTAACGAAAAAACCTTGCGCGCTTATCGAGGCAATCGCATCTCAATGATCTTTCAGGACCCGATGACATCTCTCAATCCCTTTATGCGGATTGGCGATCAGTTAATAGAGGCCTTGCAATGTCACAACAAAAGCCTGAATAAGAAAGAGGCAAAAGAAAAAGCCATTTTCTCATTAGAAGAAGTAGGTATCACAAATGCAAGAGAGCGTATTGACGCTTACCCCCATCAATTTTCTGGCGGTATGCGACAACGCGTCATGATTGCCATGGCTTTGATCACCGAACCGGAATTATTGATCGCAGATGAGCCTACTACCGCGCTTGATGTAACTGTTCAACTGCAAATATTAAAACTCATAAAAGAAATTCAGCTTCGGCGTGAACTTGCGGTGATTTTTATCACTCATGATCTTGGCGTCATCGCTGATATTGCCGACGATATTATTGTAATGAAAAATGGTGAAATCGTAGAAAGCGGCACGCCTGAAAAAATATTTCATCATTGCGAGCAAGCTTACACTCAAAAACTTATCGAAGCGATTCCCAAGAGTGCCAAACCGGAAGCCTATCGCCAAGCAAATAATGAAAGCATCTTTGTGGATGTCAAAAATCTTGTCACTCACTTCCCAAATTATCGGGGATTAATTCGGCGGAAATTGGTTAGCACAGTTAAAGCTGTTGATGATATTAGTCTCAGTATTAAAGAAGGTGAGATTTTTGGATTGGTTGGCGAGTCTGGATCCGGTAAATCCAGTTTAGGTCGGAGCATTATCAGGTTAGTAGAAAGTCAGGCGGGTTCTGTACAAATTGGAGATTTTAAAGTCAGGGATTTAAGCCCGGACAAACTGCAAAGGGCTCGTCGTCAATTTCAGATGATTTTTCAGGATCCCTATGCCTCATTAAATCCAAGAATGACTGTTTTCGATACTTTGGCTGAACCGATGCTATTGCACAAATTAGCCAATAGAGCAGATTTATTGGAAAAAGTGAACACGCTCATGGATGAAGTGGGCCTGGAACGAAAACACATACGTAAATACCCACATGAATTTTCTGGCGGCCAACGACAACGTATCGCTATTGCGCGCGCATTGGCAGTTGAACCCCGCTTCATTGTCGCTGATGAACCCGTGTCGGCCCTCGATGTGACTATTCAAGCGCAGATACTGGACTTGCTTCTGCAATTGACCAAAAAGCACAAATTAACCATGTTATTCATCTCTCACGACCTCTCTGTCGTGCGCTACCTGTGTGACCGCATCGCTGTGATGCAACATGGAAAAATCGTAGAACTCGAGCAAACTGAAAAATTATTTTCTCAACCCTCGCATGTTTATACACGAACACTACTATCAGCGATTCCCAAAGTTTAAGTACGTTTTTTAATCACTCGCGCTCTTTGGATATTGTTTGTGGGCGATTCGGACAACCTTTTTTAATGCACACTTTGAGAAACTCACAATTTTGGCGCACAAATTTCAATATCCAACAGTCCTACGCGCGAAATGAGTTAAACAAAAAGCATGAGTGCACAGAATTGTAAGCCTTTTGTCTAATTCCTAAGCATTGACAAGTGTTAAGGTTACGTTAATATTCCACTCAGGCTTAATACAGGCGTTTAATTTCACAAAGTAACTCCGACCAACGGTTAAACAATAAAATGTTGGCGTAGGCTTTGCTAATAATCGCTATTAAGTAAAAAATTAATTACAGGATGTGCTCTACTGTCGCCGAGATTTATTTCTAAGCGTCATATCAACAGTAGTTTTATATGTAGTTAATTTTGTTGCTGATGCTTGGATTCATGTGAGTAGGATCAACAAGATCAAAAACAGAAGCTGCACCTGCCACAGAGTAAAAAAGCGCTGGCCATTTTTTAGGTAATGTGGGGGGTGACTATGGTTTTTCCATTCGTTTTCTATTGCCGTCTGGCAACCCATCTTATGCTAATTGATAACTCGATTTGAAACTCAAAAGGTTTCGAATTACTGCATTTTTGAATAAAAAATCAGGTTCGGGTGGCCATCGCTATAAGTTTCAGATATTTCACAACAATATTTCGGAGAAAAACCAATGGTTAAACAAAAGAAACTAGCGTTGGCGGTTCATCTCGCCAGCTTGGGGTTGGTTAGTTCGGTTTTCACCAGCGCGCCTGTTTTTGCCCAGGAAGATGAAGAAACCGTCATGGAAGAGGTGTTTATCACCGGTTCGAGAATTAAAAGAACCACAGAATACCAGGAGGGCTCTCAGGTTGTCAGCATTGATCGCGAATCAATTGATGCTACAGGAACATTAATTATTGCTGACGTATTGCGTGATTCGCCGCTGAACGCTTACGGTTCATTCAATGAAAGATCAGGTAGCTCAGCTCAATCCAATGCGACTGTTGATCTTCGAGGTCTGGGTTCAGAGCGCACTTTGGTGACGATGGACGGACGCCGCTTGGTCGGTTCACCCAACCAGGGCGCTGCGATTACCAATATCAACATGATTCCCATGGCAGCGGTTGAACGCGTTGATATTCTCGCTGACGGTGCTTCGGCGGTATACGGTTCTGATGCTGTGGCCGGCGTAGTAAACATGCAAATGCGCCGCAATTTCGATGGTGTTGAATTCAATATACGTAAAGGTGACCGATCTCGCGATGACGGCGGCGAATTCGGTGCAAGTTTAATTGTTGGTATCACCGGGGATAAGGGCAATATTACTTTCGCGGCCGAAACTAACCGTCGCGATCCTATTTGGGACCGCGATCGCGAATACACTGCACCCTGGACGCGAGACAACAATGGCAACGGTGTGATTGATGCCTACGTTGATACTGACGGCTACTCTATTTACGGCGCCTCAATCTGGCTGTACGACCCCGCGACAGGTTTTGACCAGATTCAAGCCGCAACTTCGTGTCAGGAAGGCAACGGTTTTCTCGGTGTTGTCGATGCTGATATCGACTGGGGTTATCCTTCTGATTTAAATGAAAACACATATTGTATGTACGGCTATGCCGACGTTTCTGCTAACAAGGCTGAACTCGAACGCACCAATATTTTTGTGAATGCTGAATATGAAGTCAGTGACAATATGCAATTTTATTCCACCGCTTTAGCTTCCCGCGTAGAATCCTTTGGCCGCTACGCTCCACCCGCCGCCACATGGAGTGATATGCCAGCGGATTATTCTGATGTGCCTTTTGATATTCCCGCGTTACTTACCGCTGGCGATATCACCACAGATTATTCGCTCATTGGGTTTTATCGTTGGACCAATATTGGACCGCGCGACAACTATGTCACTGATACTCAGTTTGATTTTACCAACGGTTTTCGAGGCGATGTCGGTGACGGTATAAGCTATGACTTTTACTATCAACACAGTCAGTATGACGTGAAAGAATACGGCTACTACTATCTCTCCTATCCAGGCTTGGATTATGTCCTGGAGTCAGGAATCGATCCGTTTTCTGCGGCGGGTGCTGGTGCGATGAGTGCGACCACAACCCAGGATAACTATACCAAGATGGACAAAATCTACGGCCATATGCAATTTGATATGGGTAGTTTATCGGGTGGTGAAGTAATCGGTTTGTTCGGTTTTGAACAAATGGAAGTTGAATATCAAAACAAATATGACCGTCACTCTGAAAGCGGCCAAGTTGGGGGTAGTTCTGGTAATTCATCCCAAGGTGAACGCGATGTTACAGCTTTATTTGCTGAGGCGGTATTCCCTGTCACCGGTGCCCTGGAGTTAAACGCAGCTATACGCTATGACGACTACAGTGACTTTGGTTCAGCAGTATCACCTTCTATCTCGGCAACCTGGCTTGTGACTGACGATGTCACTTTACGCGGCCGTTGGGGACAGGGCTTTAGAGCGCCGGGTTTGGACCAACTTTATGGGCCACTTACCTTTTCTGCTGAAGATGCCTCTGACCAACTCACGTGTAGCTTAAATAGCATCCCGCCAGATCAATGTGGCTCTTCTCAATTTGACACCTACTTCAGCACTAATCCTGATTTGGATGCTGAAAACTCAGAGTCTATAAGTCTGGGGGTTAACTGGGATATCACCGACTCCTTGAACCTGGATATTGCGTATTACGACATCTCCATTGACGACGTGATTACCCAGCCATCAACACAAAGTGTTTTCTTTGCTGAAGCAGCGGGTTTCCAATTTGATCAATCGTCTGGAACCTATGTAGACCGCAGTGGTGGCTTTGTGGAGGTATACAGCAGTTACACAAACCAGGGTGAATTGGCAGTGAGTGGTGTCGACATTCAGCTTTCTCACCTCTTGTCCACGCCTATTGGTGACATTACCAATGACATCTTTTGGGCGCGCCAACTTAGCTATGAGCAAGCCGCGTACTTTGGCGGACCCAGCCAGGAAACTGCGGGTTTTAACCTTCAACCAGAAAGCATGCTCCAATGGGCTTTGGGTTGGAATTTAGGCTCACACAGCTTTGATATGGTGTTGAACTATACTGGCCCATCGTCAATTCAGGATTTTATTGCCTTTAATAACAGTGGCACTGCTTTCCTGGATACCGCTGATGAAGAGCTGGATAGCTGGACCACAATCAACGTTGCCTACACATTTGACGCAGACAATCTGGGTGCATTTACGCTCGGTGCAACAAATGTGACGGACGAAGATCCTGTGCTTGATAGAACGGACAAATATGATCGATCTCACTACGATTTGTATGATCCGACAGGAAGAACCATTTATGTTTCCTACTCTCTTAAGCTGTAAACAAACTTAAGCTATAAACCAATAAAAAAGCCCCGCACTAGCGGGGCTTTCTCTTTTTATTCACTGCGCTTTTTTTAACGACGCCGCTTGAATTTAGTTCCCTTACCTCTTTTGTTTGCCGGTTTACTGGGGCCCTTGTTCTTTGCCGCGGTACTTTTCGCCTGCTTCGAATTTGAAGGTGTAATTCTGTAATCACGCTCTCGAAACCAAAAATTACAGGCCCATTTTTCCCCTTTTCTTACTGGTAAGCCACCGTGCAAACTGGAAGGGTGTTTGATATTCGTCCCGGGTTTAACATTGTGAAATAAAACCATGCGCCCTTTCTTTGCGCGCACTGCTATATCGAGCTCCGGGAAACCCGTGCCGCCACCCTCTTCCACATCATTAAAATACAGTAAACAGGTTACAAGGCGCTGGCCTCCGCGTGCCATGCAGCGCTCACCGGATTCTGACCCCCAATCCCAGGCATCAAAGTGGGGCTGGTATTCTTCTGTGAGTCCATAATGAATCACTTGAAGTGACTCAGCATTTATCAGTGGAATGCCCACTAGCTCACTCACACGTTTGGATAAACTCGCAATCGTGGGATTGTGGTTTAAGTCTATCCAACAATTACTACCTGTCCT
>JBNKVX010000021.1:0-48396 GCA_050299435.1 Cellvibrionaceae bacterium
GTTGTACGTGATCTCGCTCGTAGTCTGAAAAAAGAGATCAAGCTTGAGATGCAGGGTGAAGAAACGGATCTGGATAAAAATCTTGTCGAGGCGCTGGCTGATCCACTGGTGCATTTGGTAAGAAATGCGGTTGATCATGGTATTGAGGTTCCAGCAGAAAGGCTTAAGAAAGGTAAACCAGAGACCGGAAATGTAACACTTAACGCCTACCATCAAAGTGGAAATGTAGTAATAGAAATTAAGGACGACGGTAAGGGACTTGATCGCGACTTGTTAGCAAATAAGGCTGTTGATAAAGCGTTGATGTCGAAACAGGAAGCCGATGCTCTCAGTGATGAGCAGGTATTTGATCTTATCTTTCACCCGGGATTTTCAACAGCAAAAGAAATAAGCGATGTCAGTGGCCGCGGTGTTGGCATGGATGTCGTGAAGAAAAATATACAAGCACTCAATGGCAATGTCGAACTGAAATCAGAAAAAGATGTGGGTTCAACGATTACCATTCGATTGCCTCTTACACTTGCGATTCTTGACGGGCAGTTGGTAAGGGTTGGAAAAAATATTTTTATATTTCCCCTGGTCTCAATAGTTGAATCTATGCAATATGAAGAAGAGAGAATCAATGATATTGCGGGTGGATGTAACGTGTTCCGTTTGCGTGATGATTATGTGCCGGTGGTTGAATTACACCAGGCTTTTAATATTCGTGCAGATAGCAATGATCTAGACTCTGCGCTCATGGTGGTTGTGGAGTCTGACGGTGAAAAAATCGGCATCGTAGTAGATGAATTGCTTGCACAACAACAGGTCGTTATTAAAAGTCTGGAACAAAATTATAAGCGCGTCGATGGTGTGTCAGGCGCAACAATTCTCGGTGATGGTACTGTCGCCTTGATTTTAGATATCCCTGGAATCGTGAAACTTTCAGGTGCGAAATTCAAAGAGTCGCAATTGCATATTGCGTCACAAAGACACGCGGAAATGACGAATCAACATACGGCAGTGTAATTGGAGGTCTAAATGCAAGCATCGCAAAAAGCATCAGCAGAAAGTAATAACGCGGTTAAGCTTGATCTTGAGGGGCACGCCGCTGATGGAAATGATCAATATCTGACCTTTATCATGGCAGAAGAAGAATATGGCGTAGATATTTTATGTGTGCAAGAAATTCGTGGTTGGGAATCGGCGACACCTCTGCCTAACGCGCCCGCGCATATTAAAGGCGTGATCAATTTGCGGGGTACGATTGTTCCTATCATCGATTTACGTCAATGCTTTGGTTTGGAGGCAATTGAGTATAGCGCCGTGACAGTCGTGATTGTTTTAAAGGTTAAAACATCTGAGGGCGCGCGAATCATGGGTATAGTTGTTGATGCTGTGTCAGATGTTTACTCTTTGTCTCAATCAGATATGAGAGCGCCTCCGGATTTAGGAAGTTCGGTGAATACTGATTTCATTAAAGGTTTGGTCAACGTGAATGACCGCATGGTAGTAATTTTGGATATTGATCGACTATTAACTCTTGAAGATATCGAAATTCCGAAAGAATTTAAGAATAGCATTGATAGTCAGTTTAAATGTTAGTGTATCAAGACAGGTGACAAAGATGGGAATCCTAAAGAATATTTTTGGCGGTAAAGAAGAAGTTCAGCCGTCAGAAGAGCAGATTTACTTTGAGAAAAAGCTTGAAGCGGTCAATCAAAGTCAAGCAGTAATTGAATTTGATTCAAGCGGAAATATTGTTGATGCGAATGAGAATTTCCTTAATCTCTTTGGTTATAGCCTTAACGAAATAGTTGGGCAGCATCACAGTATTTTTGTCACTCCTGAGTATCGCAGTAGTAATGAATATAAACAGTTTTGGCAAGATTTATCTCGTGGAATTTCGATCAATTCTGAATTTCAACGAATTAGCAAGGAGGGTAACAGCATCTGGATATTGGGGTCTTACAATCCCTTGAAGGATGAGTCAGGTCGTGTCACTAGAGTAGTGAAATTTGCGACAGATATTACCGAAACCAAAATACAAAATGCTGATTATCAAGGACAAATTGAAGCAATCAGTAAGTCTCAGGCAGTAATTGAGTTCAACATGGACGGCACCGTAATTACCGCAAATCAAAATTTTCTTGATGCACTGGGTTATTGTTTAAGTGATATTCAGGGAAAGCACCACAGTATGTTTGTCGAAGCGAATTATGTATCTACAGCTGATTATAAGAAATTTTGGGATCATTTAAATAGTGGTCAGTTTTTAAGTGGTGAATACAAAAGAATTGGTAACAATAACAAAGAAGTATGGATTCAAGCGTCTTATAACCCCATTTTTGATATGAATGGCAAGCCATTCAAAGTGGTTAAATATGCAATAGATGTGACTGCCGAAAAGCTAAAAAATGCGGATTATGAAGGTCAAATATCTGCAGTCAATAAATCCCAGGCGGTGATTGAGTTTGGCATGGATGGGATCATTCTCACCGCAAATAATAATTTTCTGAAAACCATGGGTTATAACCTGGAAGACATTCAGGGCAAACATCACAGTATGTTTGCTGAACCCGACTATGCGGCATCGGTAGAGTACAAGCAATTCTGGGAGCGGCTTAATCAGGGCGTATTTGATACCGGAGAGTATTTGCGTCTTGGAAAAAATGGTAAAAATATTTGGATTCAGGCGTCATATAACCCGATTATGGATTTAAATGGTAGACCGATGAAAGTTGTTAAATACGCAACTGACATTACAGCCCAAAAAGAACAGGAAGTAGAAAATAAGCGTTTGGCCGATCAATCGAATGTATTGAAGATTATACAGACCTGTGTGATATTAACTGACAATGATTTTAATATTGTATATATAAATGATCAGTTCCGAAAATTATTTCGTAGCCGCGAAGCTGAGATGAGATCTGTTTTTGCTAATTTTCAAGTGGATAAACTTGTAGGTTCCAGTATTGATATGTTCCACAAAAATCCGGCGCATCAACACAGCTTGTTAAGAAATTTAACTGAACCTTACGATACAGAAATTACGCTTGCTGGTTTGCATTTTGCCTTAACAGCGGCACCCTGGATAAATTTGGAAGGAGAGCGTATTGGTACAATTCTCCAGTGGGTCGATAAAACCGCGGAGGTGGGCATTGAGAATGAAATTGATGCAATGGTTCAGGCTGCTAGCGCCGGTGACTTTAGCAAGCAAGTCGCACTTGATAGTAAAACTGGTTTTTTCCTAACGTTGGGGCGAGGTTTGAATGATCTGGTTAGCACCGTTGAAGTCGCATTGAATGATATTCTAAGAATGTTAGGTGCGATGGCTCGTGGTGATTTGTCAGAAAGAATCACTCGCGAGTATAGTGGAACATTTGGGCAACTTAAAAGTGACGCGAATACTACGGCTGACAAGTTAACGGAGATTATTACTAAAATTCGAAATTCATCCAGTGCCATCAGTTCGGCAGCAAATGAAATTGCCCAGGGTAACGCAGATTTGAGTCAAAGAACAGAAGAGCAGGCATCTTCGCTGGAAGAGACAGCGTCAAGCATGGAAGAAATGACATCAACAGTTAAGGCGAGTTCTGATAATGCCCAGCAAGCCAATAAACTCGCTCAGGATGCGCAAGATAAAGCACAACAAGGTGGACAAGTTGTTAGCAATGCGGTGACCGCAATGCAGGAAATTAATGAAAGTAGTAAAAAGATTTCTGACATAATCGGCGTGATTGACGAGATTGCTTTCCAAACCAATTTGTTAGCCTTAAATGCCGCGGTTGAAGCTGCGCGTGCAGGTGAGCAAGGTCGTGGATTTGCAGTTGTAGCCGGTGAAGTACGTAATCTAGCGCAGCGCTCAGCAGCTGCGGCGAAAGAAATTAAAGACCTCATTCGTGATAGTGTCGATAAAGTTGAAGATGGTGCACGCTTAGTGAATGAATCTGGTCAAACGCTTTCTGACATTGTTTCGGCAGTAGAAGAAGTAACCACGATGATAAGAGAAATAGCAGAAGCCGCACGAGAGCAAACATCGGGAATTGAACAAGTGAATACGGCAGTTTCGCAAATGGATGAAATGACACAACAAAATGCTGCACTTGTTGAAGAAGCTTCTGCTGCTGGTGAAGCGATGGCTGATCAAGCGAGGAACATGAATCAGGTGGTTGAATTTTTCAGCATTAGAGGTGGAGCGGCGCTTGAGCAAAGTCAACCTGGTCAATCCCGAACTTCATCAAGTACTCCAGCTGTGGCAAAGAAAAGCGTACCTTCCAGTTCGGACGATGAAGAATGGGAGGATTTCTAAAGTTATATTCGAAGCTTGCTTTCTCTGGGTAAATTAACGAGAGAGCAAGCAATCTACCACATCGATATCCTTCCGGGAGTTGTTTCGTGTGACTAAATTAGCCGTGGACGAATTTGCTGATCGCGAATTTCCGATGACTGATTCGGATTTCCGAAAAATTAAATCTATTGCTTACGATCTCACTGGGATAAATTTATCCGATCATAAAAAAAATATGATTTATGGCCGCTTGGCTCGTAGATTGAGAATGCTGAATTTCTCTGACTTTAATCAATATATAGATCTTCTTGAAAAGCAGGATAGTTCAGAGCTTACTAATTTTATCAATGCAATAACTACAAACCTCACGTCATTTTTTCGAGAAAATCATCACTTTACTCATTTAAAGTCTGAAGTCATTCCGCGTTTGTTGAGTACAAATATAAAAACAAAGCGCTTACGTATTTGGTCTGCCGGTTGTTCTACGGGAGAAGAGCCCTATTCAATAGCAATGGTGCTAAGCACATTTGCATCATTATCGACGTGGGATGTCAAGGTGCTGGCAACAGATTTGGATTCAAATGTTGTTTGTAAGGCGAGCCAGGGAATATATTCGGCTGAGAGGGCTGAAAATATTCCCGACGAGTTTAGGAAGTTTCTGCAATACGATAAGCAAACTGATCGTGTTAAGGTTAAAGACAAAGTACAAGAGTTGATAACCTTTAAACAGCTCAATCTTTTACACGCTTGGCCTATGAAAGGAATATTTGACGTAATATTTTGTAGAAATGTCGTGATCTACTTCGATGCAGATACACAGCGAAGACTCTTTGATCGTTATGCCGAAATATTACGTGAAGATGGTGATTTATTTATTGGTCACTCGGAAAGCCTTCATAATATTACGAATAGATTTAAGTCCTGTGGGCGTACGATTTACAAAAGGATTAGGTAATGCTCACAAATAAAATGACGGAATTGCCAAAAGTCATACCTGGGTTTGAGAGCATCAATCGTTTTTGGGATAAACGTTTGAATGTGCCGGCTGCCAAAATCTTGCCGGGTGAATGTTATGTAAGTCGAAATGGTGAGTTAATTGGCACTGTGTTGGGCTCGTGTATTGCGGCATGTATTAGGGACAAGAGCACTGGTGTGGGGGGGATGAACCACTTTATGTTGCCTGTGCAGAATTCGGATCGCGCGATCGAGCGGCGCAGCATTGTCAATGCGGAGTTATGTTACGGCAATTGGGCAATGGAATATTTAATTAACTCTATTTTGAAGCAAGGTGGTAAAAAGGAAAATCTTGAGGTCAAGCTTTTTGGTGGCGGAAAGGTTTTGGCAAATATGACACAGATGGACATTGGGCAACGCAATATTCAATTTGTGCTTGATTATTTATCAAAAGAAGGCTTGAGAGTGATAGCGCAAGACCTGGGTAATAATTATCCTAGAAAGGTTTTATATTTTTCAGATACCGGTGCGGTGAAGATGAAAAAACTCAGAACGATGGCTAACGACACTGTTCAGAAACGTGAAAAGGCCTATCTCGATTCAATGTCTAAAAAGCCGAAATCGGGCGACGTGGAACTGTTTTAGAGAAGTTTATGGTTAAAGCTAAAACCATAAAAGTGTTGGTGGTTGATGATTCAGCACTTGTACGCGCACTGCTGACAGAGCTGTTGGAGAGTGATGCGCGCCTGTCTGTTGTTGCTACTGCGTCAGATCCCTATGAAGCGCGAGAATTGATAAAAAAACATGCGCCGGACGTGCTGACCCTGGATATTGAAATGCCGAAGATGAATGGCATTACCTTTCTAAAAAACCTTATGCGTTTACGGCCTTTGCCTGTTGTGATGATATCGACATTGACACAGGAAGGCGCGCCCTCAACACTCGAAGCGCTGGAGTTGGGTGCTGTTGATTTTGTTCCAAAACCTCAAAAAGAAGGAACGGGAGCACTGGAACGTTATAAGGAAATTATCATTGAAAAAGTTGTCACTGCGGCGAAAGCCAATATTCAAGTGGACTTACAAGCGAAGGATGGTTCTTCACTTTCACTTGTTGTACCTGGCAATAAACTGATCAGTCCAAAATTTCTGTGTGCGATTGGTGCGTCAACGGGCGGCACAGAAGCGATAAAATATGTGGTGAGCTCGCTTCCCGAAAATGCACCGCCTATTGTCATCACCCAACATATACCCGAGGTATTTTCCGCCTCATTTGCACAACGCGTCAATGCCTGCTCTGCCGTTAAGGTGTATGAGGCGGAACACAATCAGCTTATTGAGAAAGGCTCAGTTTATATTGCGCCAGGGCACTCACACCTGCGCGTCATTCAAAAAGGCGGAAGTTATGTGTGCAAACTGGATCAGCAAGATCCGGTAAATCGGCACAGACCCTCAGTCAGTGTATTGTTCGATTCCGTACTACAGGCGGCAGGAAATCAAGCAATTGGCGTTATACTCACAGGTATGGGAGCGGATGGTGCTGACGCGCTTTTGCGTATGCGTAAGGCCGGATGCAGAACAGTTGCTCAGGACGAAGACACCAGCGTAGTCTGGGGCATGCCTGGCGTGGCAGTAAAACTGGGAGCCGCTGAAAAAATCCTACCGCTCAAAAGAGTCCCCAACTACATTATTAATGAAGCATATAAATAAACTACTTTTAAGCATTAATAGTTATTAATCGAGCTGAATGGTAGCTGGGATTTTTCTCGCTTTCCTTTTTTATAAGCTATGCTTATTTAGACATGCCGCACTTTTCAGTGCGATCTTATTGTATACATTCCCGATTAGAGAGCGAGTTTAAACATGGCAATAAAGTCAGCAATTACGGATAACGGCGCGACCTTAACCATTTCAATTAATGGGCGTTTTGATGCTTCTTTACTTGATGATTTTCGCAAAAGCTACGAAGAGAACGGTGAAAAAGTCGAGAGTTACAAAATTGATTTGGGCGATACAGTCCACCTCGATAGTTCTGCGTTAGGTATGCTCTTGGTTTTACGTGATCATGCCGGCGGAGATAGATCGAAAATCACTATCGAAAATTGTTCACCGGAAGTGAAAAAAATATTCTCGATATCCAGCTTTGAACAACTATTCACGATTCAATAAATCCAAAATAAACTAAGCAGGGTGGCGTGGTGGTTGTTTCCGAGCAACAGTTCAAAATATTAATTGCTGAAGATTCAAGTACCGACCGCATGATACTCGAGTCCATAGTGACTCAAATAGGGCATATTCCTATTTTGGCTGAAGACGGCAAGCAAGCTATTGAGTTATTCGAAAAAAATAAGCCAGATATCATATTGATGGATGTGTTGATGCCCGATGTGGGTGGTATGGAGGCCACAACTAAAATCAGAGAGATGTCCAAGGGCGAACTCCTCCCCATCCTTTTTTTAACATCATTAACCGATACCCAATCCGTTGTGGAGTGCCTCGAAGCTGGCGGAGATGATTTTGTTTCCAAACCCTACAACGCCACTATTTTACGCTCAAAAATTCGTGCTTTTGGACGTATGCGGGAAATGCATAACACCCTGGCTGAACAAAAAAGCAAGATAGAGCTCAACCACAAGCATTTAATACAAGAGCAAAATGTTGCCAAGCAGGTATTCGACAAAATAGCGCATACCGGATGTTTAGATCTTGAAAATATTCGCTATCACATGTCACCGCTGGCGGTTTTTAATGGTGATGTTTTAGTGGCAGAAGTCAGCCCGGCGGGATCGATGATGGTGCTATTGGGTGATTTTACTGGCCACGGCTTGCCAGCGGCGATTGGATCAATGCCTTTGGCATCGACTTTTTATGGAATGGTTCACAAAGGATTTTCCATATCAGAAATTATGCGGGAAATTAATTCCAAACTGCATCAAATACTGCCAGTGGGTTTTTTTTGTTGCGCAACCTGTATCGATATAAATTTTACAAAACGTCGAATTCGCGTTTGGAATGGCGGATTACCGGAAAGTTATTTATACCGAAAAAGATCCGATATTTACGAGAGGGTTAGCACCAACCATCTACCTCTTGGAGTGTTGCCACGTAAAGAGTTTAACGCGGACACTTTGCGACTGGATTTAGAGATCGGTGATCGCTTTTATATGTATTCGGATGGAATTACTGAAGCGCGCAATATTCAAGGAGAAATGTTTGGCGAAGAGCGCATGCATGCAGTCATGGAAGAGAATAAGGGTAAAACAAATATATTCTCATCCATTATGAATGCCGTTCAAACACACATTGGTGATTTTAATGCTGAAGATGATTTGTCTCTGGTTGAGATCATCATTGATGATATCGAGCTGAGTTATAAAAATGATGGTCAAGAAGGGGGGGCTCGCGGAAACCTGGTTGATTGGTCGATGAGTTTTGAAATTACTGCGGAAACCATGAAGGGCTTTGATCCTTTACCCTTACTAATTAATTTGATTACTGAGGTGCCCGGATTGCGGCAAAACAGTACGACGCTTTATACCATTCTTTCTGAGCTTTACGCGAATGCCCTGGAACACGGTGTATTAGGCATGACATCAGAAATAAAATCGACACCGGAGGGTTTTGTTGAATTCTTTAAAATACGGCGTGAAAAACTGAGTGCCCTTCAAGACGCGAAAATTTCCTTTTTCTTGAAGCACAAAGCAGATGATGCGGGTGGTGTGTTAAATATTCGTGTAAAAGACAGCGGAAAAGGGTTTAATGTGCCTCCTCCTCAAGAAAATGAAGAAAATAGGAATTATCATGGTCGGGGTCTTTCTATAATGAAATCAACCTGTGACAATTTAATTATCCACCCACCAGGTAATGATGTTGAAGTGGCTTATCGCTGGAATTACGAGGAGTAGTGGTCATGACAGATCAAGAAGTGGATCGGGAGATGCTTGATAACCTAAGATCGATTTTAGAAGATCGATTTGATTTACTTATTACTACTTATATTAATGATAGTAAGAGCCGTCGCGATAGGCTTCGGGAGGCATTTGAAAAATCTGACTTTGATGCAATCCGACACGAAGCACATGGCCTAAAAGGAAGTAGTCGAAATATCGGCGCTAACCAATTTGCAGATATTTGCGCCATTGTAGAAGCGCAGGCAAGCCACCAGGACAATACCGATCTAGAGCAAAATGTTGCCGCCGTTGAGCACAAACTTGCCGCTGTTTTGGCTGAATTAAATCAAGTACTCCACTGATAACACCGTAAATAGGGCTGTTTAGCCTTTACCCCCGGATGGTATAGGACTTGCTAATTATCAATCTGAAGCAATCAGTTTGATCGAGCTAGTCATGAATTTATTTTTTTCTGCAAGTACTGCAAGTTTTGGTGCTGTACTGCCCCAATCGGCAGTCGAGGGCGAACTGGAATCTCCCCAACTCGGACAAGGTTTCAATAAGATCTTACAGCAAGTTGTTAATGCTGATGCCAGTTCCACCCTGGAGAAGGGAGTCGCTTCCAGACTGATTGCACAAGATGTCGCTATCGATGAAGTGGCTGTCAATCAATACTCTGTATTGACGCCAGAAAACTCAGCTTTGAGTTATTCGGAAAGCCAACGATTATTAAGGTTTCTTGCGAATGAGGGTGCGATTATGTCGTCTCCTCTCGCCGACATGCCATCGGGTTTATTAGATTCAGCTTTAGGCAAGGATCTGGTTAACCCGTCGGGCATAACACTCATTCAACCTTTGGCGTCGATACAACACTGCGCGTTAGACGGCGCATTTCAGACTTCATTTATTCCCCTTCAGTTACAAGACGTAGAAATTAATGTGTTGCAACCGGCAATAACACAGGGCGAAGAAGGTTTGTTCAGTGAAACAATAATTGAAGTGGAATCAGCACTTCAATTGGAAGACGGAAGCCTTGAGGGGGTGATTCCCGAATTACTCATACACAACCCTTTTGTTCGGATTGAATCTGCCGGCGTAGGCAGCGAAAATCAAAATGGCCTTGTTCCAAGCAACACAAGCCAGTCGGTTTTAACAAGTCAGAAAATTCCCGTAGATCTTGTTCCAGGAAAAGTATTTGCTGGGCTCACTGCAGTAGAACAGACTGGTTTTTCATTTGAGAGCAGTAATAATCAAACAAGTACAAAAGAAAGTGTCAATAAATTGGCAGACATTGTACAAACACTCGGTGCCAGAGTGACAGAACAGGCCAGTCTTGAAGCATTTGGCAAACCTAGCAGCGCTAAGCCTTTTGTAGCCACAGAACCACCTACACTTTTTTCTACATTTAATAAGATTGAAAATCCAGTACTTCAAACTTCGCAAACAGTGGTAGATGAAACATTAGCTGTTTTAAGATCCAGTTTGAACGAAGCACTGCAAAATACCGAAAAAGTCACAAGCGAAACAATACAGCAAAACCCACTTCAACAATCTCAATCCCAACACACGCTCACCAGCGCTCAATTAACTTTCAAGGGCGGGGAAATGCCGCGTCAATTCCCTGTGAACATTCACTTCGGCCAAGCAGAGTGGGCGGGTCAGGTAGCTGAACGCGCCGCGATGATGAGCTTGCAGAAGATTCAATTCGCAGAATTGCGATTGGATCCTCCTGAACTAGGCAGCTTGCACGTTAAAGTGAGTGTGAATCACGACCAACAAGCCGTGGTGAGCTTCAGTTCGCCGCACGCAAACGTTCGGGACGCGCTGGACCAAAGCGTCATGCGCTTACGTGAATTATTGGAGCAACAAGGTCTGGATCTTCTTGATGTTAATGTTTCTGATCAGCAATCCGAGCCGGAACAACATGAGGAATTTGAAGACATGCCAAAGGAACAAGCGAACCAATTTGGCGAAGAAAAGGCCGAGTTTGCTCAACCATTGACACTTCAATATGGAGTCGATTTTTACGCCTGAGTCTGGCATAGCTCTTGCTCTTTCCTCTAGGTTGAAACCCAAAGACGGAAGATTGACATGGCAGGAGAGGAAGTCGATTCTGAGGAATCAGAAGGACCGAAAAAATCCGGGCTAAGTTCCAAGAAAAACCTCATCGTCATATTAGTACTTGGCGTAGTGCTGGTAGGTGTGTCTGTAGGCGGCACCATCACCGCCTTAAAATTATTTGGTGGCTCATCCCCAGAAGAAACAGCCGAAATGGTTGACGAACCCGCTGAACCTGCGAAAAAACCTGCCATTTATTATCCACTTAAACCTGAACTGATAGTGACTTATCAGGCTCGTGGACGACACCGCTATGCGCAAATCGGGATCACTTTGATGACTCGAGATAATGACGTGTTAGCCGCAATTGAATTACATAAACCCATGATACTCAACGCACTGAATATGATTATTTCGGGTCAGATTTATGAAGAAATACAAACGGCTGAAGGTAAAGAGCTACTCAGGTTGCAGTGCCTGGAAGAACTACAGAGGCTAATTGAAAAAGAGATCGGTAAGCCGGGAATTGAACAGGTATTGTTTACAGACTTTGTTATGCAATAGGAAAACGCATGCAAGATTTACTATCACAAGACGAAATTGATGCGCTACTTCACGGTGTGGACGACGGTGAAATTGAAACCGTCGATGATGCTGATCTTGAGGGTGTACGCCTATATGATTTAACAAGTCAGGATCGAATTGTTCGTGGGCGCATGCCTACGTTGGAAATGATCAATGAACGCTTTGCGCGCTATACGCGTATTAGCATGTTTAATTTGTTGCGACGTACCGCAGATGTATCCGTTGGGGGCATACAAATTCAAAAATTCGGAGAGTATGTTCACACACTGTATGTCCCAACCAGCTTGAATATGGTCAAGTTTCGGCCCTTGCGCGGAACTGCATTGCTAATTCTCGACGCAAAACTGGTATTTAAATTAGTTGATAATTTTTTCGGCGGTGATGGTCGTCACGCAAAAATTGAAGGTCGTGAGTTTACACCTACTGAGTTACGCGTTGTGCAAATGGTCCTTGAGCAAGCCTTTGTCGATCTACGCGAAGCCTGGAAAGCAGTGAGCCCAATCGAATTTGAATATATTAACTCAGAAGTTAATCCGTCAATGGCAAACATTGTGAGTCCAAGTGAAGTGGTCGTGGTGAGTACTTTCCATGTTGAATTGGACGGTGGTGGGGGAGAGTTGCACATCACCATGCCGTATTCCATGGTTGAACCAATACGTGAAGTTTTAGATGCAGGTTTACAAAGCGACACAGATGAGCGTGATGAGCGTTGGGTTAAAGCATTGCGAGAGGATGTTATGGAAGCGCGGGTAGATTTGGAGTGCGACGTTGTGCGTCGTGAAATTCTACTTGGTGACATCGTCAAACTTAAAGCCGGCGACATCGTACCGATTTCAATGCCTGATTACCAGGTGGTCACGGCGAACGGGGTTCCGATGTTTAAAGCTAACATCGGACAATGTAACGGAAATCTTGCTTTGCGATTACGGGATTTTGTTGATCATTCCAAAGTGCGAGTGGGCAGTGATATGAATAATGGAGAAATGCCATGAGTGACGAAGATGTCAATCAGGATGATATGGCGGACGAATGGGCCGCTGCAATGGAACAGCAAGCTGAAGAAGATGCGGTTGAAAACGAGCCCGCTGAGAGTGTTGAACTTGATGAATTTGATGCGGTCGCGCCACCTGAGCTGCATGAAGGCAATCCTGATCTGGATGTCATTTTGGATATTCCGGTCAATATTTCTATGGAAGTGGGGCGCACTTCAATCACCATTCGCAATTTATTACAACTTAACCAGGGGTCTGTCATCGAACTTGATCGGCTTGCTGGCGAACCTCTGGATGTCCTGGTTAATGGAACACTCATTGCACATGGCGAGGTAGTCGTTGTAAACGAAAAATTCGGCATTCGAATGACGGATGTAATTAGTCCCGCAGAGCGCATTAAGAAACTGCGCTAACGAGTATAAAAATGAAGGGAGTGCGTTGGAGTATTGGATGCCTTTTGTTGCTATCGCAACAGATTATTGCATCACCTGTATCGACAAACCCAAGCCTGTCGACTAGCGCCGCAGTCACAAAAATTGGCTTTGTTCTTTTCTTCATCGTTGCATTTATTCTGTTTTTTGCCTGGGTGGCAAGACGCTCAGGTTTTGTAAATTTCGTCAATAATCAGAAATTCAAAGTGTTAGCCAGCATTCCTCTGGGAACGCGTGAAAAAGCGGTGTTGCTTCAGGCGGGTGATCAATGCTTGTTGTTGGGCGTAACCTCAGCCAATATTTCCTTGATTCACACTTTTGCCGAAGGGGAAAACCCATTGCATAATTTAGAGGAATTGGCAGCAGTTTCTAATTCAGATTCCAATGATTTTGCTAGTCATGTTAAGGCGCTTCTCACTCGAGGATCGAATAAATGAGGGCGGGTGGATTGCAAAAAGTATTTTCCTCTACGCCTGTTTATTTTTTGGTTTTGCTGTTGTTTTTGGTTTCTTTAGTATTGTTCAGTTCCAGCTCTTACGCCCAGCCTGAAGGATTTAAACCTATAGAAGGTTTACCTGCATTGACTGTCAAAACCAATGAAGACGGCAGTCAGAATTATTCAGTAACGCTACAAATCCTGCTATTAATGACGGCTCTGTCATTTTTGCCAGCTCTGCTAATGATGATGACTTCCTTTACTCGCATCGTCATTGTGTTTGCAATTTTGCGTCAAGCTTTAGGTTTGCAGCAATCACCCTCTAATCAGGTCATTATAGGTATATCTTTGTTCCTTTCTTTTTTTATCATGTCTCCAGTATTGGAACAAGTGAATCAAGATGCATTACAGCCGTATATCAATGAACAGGTGAGTGCGCAGCAGGCTTTGGAATATACAAAGAAACCTTTTCACAAGTTTATGTTGGAAAATACGCGGGAGTCCGACCTTGACTTATTTTTCCAGATCGGAAATCTCGAACAGGTAGACTCACCCGAGGATGTTCCTTTTAAAGTTTTAATGCCGGCCTTTGTTACCTCAGAGTTAAAAACTGCATTCCAGATTGGCTTTATTATATTTATTCCATTTTTGGTGATTGATGTTGTCGTGGCAAGTGTTTTGATGGCTATGGGGATGATGATGTTATCTCCTTTGATTATTTCCTTGCCTTTTAAAATTATGTTGTTTGTGTTGGTGGATGGGTGGGCGCTTATCATTGGAACGCTCGCCGCCAGTTTTGGCATTTAGGTAGCAATTATGACCACAGAGATTGCATTGTCGTTATTTGGTGAAGCTTTTTTCCTGATGATGTTGATGGTTAGTATTATTGTGGGGCCGAGTTTGATTGTGGGTCTTGTAGTCAGTACCTTTCAAGCGGCGACCCAAATAAACGAACAAACCCTGAGTTTTTTGCCGAGACTACTTGTTACCTTGGCAACCATAATGGTGACGGGGCCGTGGCTCATTCAGCGAGTGCTGGATTTGTTTAATGACTTGATGATTCGCATTCCTGAATTGATTGGCTGATCATGATTTATAGTGAAGCGGAGATTGCGTTGTTTATTCAACAATATTTTCTACCGTTTTGTCGTATCGGTGCCATGTTTATGATCATGCCAGTGATTGGGTCGCGATTGTTGAATACCCGTGTTCGTTTGCTACTTGCACTTTTGGTGACACTTATTGTGGTGCCGATTCTGCCTCCTTTCGTTGTTGAAGCAGCACTTTCACTCTCTACGGTGTTAACGATGTTTCAGGAAATAGCCCTGGGTTTAGCGGTAGGTTTTGTGTTTCAGGTAGTGTTTCAAGTCTTTATTGTTGCCGGCCAAATTATGGCGATGAAAATGGGCCTGGGTTTTGCAGCAATGAATGATCCGACTAATGGTGTGCAAACTACCGCCTTATCACAGTTCTTTTTGTTGTTATCGACTCTGATGTTTATTGCAATTAATGGTCATTTGATATTGATTTCCATGCTGGTGGAAAGTTTTACGTCTTTGCCTCCAGGAAGTTTCAGTATTTCCAATGAAATGCTGTTTGCCGTTATACATGTTATGTCCTGGTTATTTGCATCAGCCTTACTCCTGGCGCTGCCGGTTATTACCTCTGTGTTATTCGTTAATATCGCTTTTGGTGTGATGAGCCGGGCTGCGCCCCAGTTAAATATATTTTCAGTCGGGTTCCCTTTTACGCTAATTTGTGGATTGTTTTTGGTATGGTTAGGCTTGGAAAATTTTAACGAAGATTTTGATCAGGTCATGGATTTTGGCTTTCTATTTATTAAAGACATGCTAAGCATGGTTCACTAGGCTTCGGATTGAGATGGCAGACGATAGTGCACAGGAAAAGACCGAAGCCGCCACCCCGCGACGTCTTGCAAAGGCGCGCGAAGAGGGACAGGTTCCCCGGTCAAAGGATTTAACCACTACAGCAGTGCTACTTGCTAGCAGCATTGGTTTGCTGGTATTTGGTCCGATTATTTCACGCGGCTTGGCTGAAGTATTTCAGTTTAATTTTACAATTGAACGAGAAATGATTTTTGATTCAGCAGCTATGTTTTCTCATTTAGCTATATCCTTGTATAAAGCAATATTGGCCATCACACCATTTTTTCTGGTAGTGGTGGCTGCTGCAATTTGGGGCCCAACGGCAGTAGGAGGTTGGCTTTTCAGTTCAAAAGCGCTCAGTCCAAAATTCAATCGCCTGGATCCAATATCGGGTTTACAAAGAATGTTTTCCATTAAGTCACTTGTTGAATTAGTGAAATCTTTTGGAAAAATATTGGTGGTGGTCTTTGCAGGAATATTTTTATTCCAGCTAATGAAAGACTCCTTGCTTGGCCTTTCGGCCGAGGGTATTGAACGAGGTATGCGGCATTCTGTGTTGCTGGGTGTTTACGCTGCGATTGGTTTATCTGCTTCAACCTTGTTGATAGTAATAATTGATGTGCCTTTTCAAATTTGGGATCACGCCAAAAAAATGCGTATGTCTCGTCAGGAAATAAAAGACGAGATGAAGGAAACGGAAGGTAAACCCGAAGTCAAAAGTAAAATTCGGCGTTTACAGCAGGAACAAGCAATGCGACGAATGATGTCCGCAGTACCTGAAGCAGATGTTGTGATTACAAACCCAACACATTTTTCGGTAGCGTTAAAATACAATCCAGATACGATGGAAACGCCCATCTTGGTAGCGAAAGGCGTTGATCAGGTCGCCTTAAAAATTCGTGAAATTGCCAAAGCTCATAAAATTGAGAAAATTGAATCCCCCGTGCTAGCGCGTGCAATTTACTATACAACAGAACTTGATGGAGTCATTCCTCAAGGGCTTTATCTCGCTGTTGCACAAGTATTGGCTTATGTTTTCCAATTGAGGGAATATCGTAAAGGAAAAAGTGAGCGACCGGTTCTTCCTCGACGTTTTGATATTCCTCCGGAAATGTCAAAATACTAATAGCCTTCGAAGTAATGCGGTGTCGCGGTTAAACGTCCCTGGAAAGTTTGTCTAGATTTAAATATAGGTCTGAGGGTAGCCCTAATTCTTCCAGCAAGGCATTTGCCTTATCTTCATTTGTGTGTCGTAAAGTCGCATAGGACTCGCACACAACATTTGCTTCGTAGAGTATGTGTGCATACTGACTAACTTTGCTGCCACTTTGGATATTCACTTGTTCCGCAAGTGCTTTACATATATCAAGGGGTAGTTCCCAGTCCTTTGCTACCCAGTAGCTGACAGCCGGAGAAAGAATTTTCATTAAAGGTGTGAATGCATTGTAGCCGGGTTGAATCTCCTCATTGTTGGTTTTGAACTGCTTGCAGAGTTCGCTAAACAGAGTGATTTTTCCAATATCATGTACCAAACCCATAATATAAACTTTGAATTTTTCCTGAGCACGATGTTCTGCAATAATTTCACAGGCAACAGCGCAGCTCAAAGAATGAGACCAGATTTTCTGACCAGCTTGCGTGAAATAGGCCGATTCACGTTGAATAATAGGCTGCATGACCGCAGCGGAAAGTACAGATCGCAACCCATCGATACCCAGTTTAACAATCGCTTTTTCGATATCGTCAATACGAGCACCGATTGGACTAAAATACACACTGTTTGCGAGTTTTAAAACAGATGCGCTCATTACTGGGTCTTTATTAACAATCTCGACGTAATCTTTAACAGAGCTGTCAGGGTCTTTCAAGCTGCGCAATAAGCGAGGGATTACTGAAGGAAGTCTCGGAACAGCTTTTGCTCGCACTTCCTTTTTTTGAAGAGAATCTTTAACCACATCTAAAACAAGTTTTTGCGGGACTGTTAATGGACTTTCATTCTTTTTTGGAAATAAATAAAGGTAAAAAGCATCCTGCAAATGTGAAATAGATACACAGCGCGGTGTGTTAATTTCATTTTTATCTGCTTTCTTTTTATAGAATACCTGGTTTAGGTTAAAAGCCATGAATTATCTCTTGGGGTCGTGTTTCTTTTGTTATTTGTATTACTCACACTTTGGTGAAACGGGATCATGTTCTGCCCCATAAATAGAGTATTGAAGCAAATCCTTCCAGCTTAAAATGCCGTCAATAGCATTGTCCTGTTTAACAACGGGTAAACAAGAAATATTGTTCTCTATTAAAAGTATAGATGCACATTCAACTATTGTTTGACGATCAACTGTAATTACATTTGTGTTCATAAAGGTTGCGGCAGGAACATTTAGAGAATCCCTGTCTCTATTGTTTTCTTGTTGAGTATCCAGCCATGGGCTAGAGCGAGCGAGTACATCACGATCAGAAATAACGCCCACTAGCTTCCCGTCCTGTTCCACTAATAAATGTCGATATCCCACTTGTTTGAATATGTTTCGCACCTCACCAAGTGTTGTTTCGGGTGTAACGGTATGAACATTTTTAGTCATTATTTCGCCGACAAACATACATCTCTCCAGTTAGGCTTCGTAGGTGTCATGAGTAACACGATTTTTATCCAGGCAAAAAGTTTGGCCGCGCAATTCCTGATCACAATGCCAGGCTTTTCCGCAAATATTAATACTGACATTTGGGTATATAATTCCACTGGCATGAACCTTAAAGGCATCTGCTTCATGCTTGGCCTTTTCGTGTTCCTGAATTTCAAGCTCGATGTTTTTTAATTGATTTTCTAGAGCAGTAATGGTGTTGTGTATTTTATTTTCCTTGTTTAACTGAACGTTACCCAGAAGAGTTTTCGATTTATTGCTATTAATTTTTTCTTCTATCAAACGCAATTGACTAATTTCAAAAGTTCTCCTTTCCTGCTCGGCGTGCAAACGGTTGAGATCTCGGTTTTCGTTGTGTTCCGCACCAAGCACAATATTGGTCGCCACATAAGCATCACTGCCCAGAATTTTTGCTCTTACTGAAGCTTCACTGCTTATAAAGCCTCCGATTATTCGGCCTTTACCTTTTTCCTGCCCTACAAGAATATTACCTTTTGCACTGATTCGGCTTTGCATAATGTATTCATCAACATGCAGGTTGCCTCCGCAGCGTACAAAGGCTAGGTTAATAAAACGCGCATGTACATCACCGTCGCTGCTTAGTCGGGCTTTAAGTTTCCCTTCTTCTTCCTCGCCGAGAATACCACCACCTACGGTGATATTCCCTTTAGCGATCAGATTGGATTTTTCTACCTGTCCCTTCACATGAATGTCACCGCTTGCTTTGACAATAAAACCACTTTCTACATTGTTTTTTACAAAAACCGAACCGTCGTAATCTATGTTGCCACTTTTAATGTTGACGTTTTCAACATGTAAAACGGGATCGACTTTGGCACCATTCGCCGTGAAAACCGGATGACCTTTGATAGTGGCAATCAAAACATTTTCATTTGCTGGGGAGATTTCAACGCCTTCAAATGGCTGATTGAAATTTAGATCTTTGGCCGCTTGAGGTGGAATAACTTTACCTGTGACATCCATGCCAGCCTTACCGGCAGTGGCCGGCTTTTTTTCCAGTAGCGCCTGACCAGGATCGACCACAACAAATTCATAGACTTCACGTTGGTCAATAGCAGATTGTGATTCGGTATCCTGTTCAACCATGTTTCTGCTTTCTAATAGCATTTTTATTTCTGCGTCTTGGCCGCGGACGGGCAACTTGCCTTTAGCAAATAAAAGCTCGATATCATCGTGGTGATTTTCTGCAATTTTCTTCAGTTCTTCTACCAGAATACGTTCTTGGGATATACCAGCTGATCTAATCGCCTCGATAATTTTGGCGTTATTCATCTTTTTCCCGCCCCAGGCTTTAGTAATTTTTAAGGTGGCACTGAGACGATCTCCGGAGATAGTTACCTCAACTTTGGCATCGCGCCTTTCTCCAAGAAGATAGCGTCCAGGCTTTTTATCCTTGAGCTTCTTCAGAAAGTTATTAAGGTTAGCGGGAGAAATTAAAAACTCGTGGTAGTTCAATTCTTGTAAATGATTTTGCAGGTGAAAGCCGGAAATAACTTTGTATTTTGTGCCTTCCACCTGCTCCAAAACGGTGCCATACAATTGCAAGGCATTTTCATCGAACTCCAGCTCATAAGGCAGTGTTTGGGTATTTTCTATGCTCATAATAAGGGTATAGCACAGATTGAGGCGTCTAAAATAGCTTAGTTGTGGTCAGTGTGAGGAGCCAGATTAAATCTGGCCAATTTCAGTGCGTGCAAGCTGTTTGGCACGTATAAAATCACCGTGGCCCATATGAAGAAGATCACTGACTTTGCGAATAATATATTCTTCGTATTTATCAAGTTTGCCATCGGCATAGGCGATAGACCACATGCCTTGTATCAGTCTGAACTTTTCTTCATTTTTACAATGATCGTTCACAAGGCGTGTGAATTGGTAGGTTGAACTTGCGTCGTCAAATTCACTTTTTGCCAGGTCGATGAGCGTGTTGCATTCTGCTTCACTCAGCGCAAACTTTTTGATGAGTAGCTCGCGCATAGTAGCAAGTTCTAGCTGGTCAAAGTGCTGATCAATTGTGGCGACTTCTATGAGGAGGGCAGCACAGGCCAGTTGGCGCTTGTGCTCGCTCAACTGACCTGAATGCTTGTCTTCGATTTCTGTTTCGAAGAATTTTTTAATGGCCGCTATCACTGACTAAATTAAGCCTTGGATTTCAGATAATTCTCGAGGTTAATTTGGTCTGCTACGAAGCCACGAATGCCTTCTGCGAGTTTTGCTGTTGCCATAGCATCTTCATTGTTGCTGAATCGGAACTGTGCTTCATTTTCAATACATTTTGCAATGGCTTCGCCGGTATTTTCCGGAGACAAAACTCTTTCTAATTTGCCTTCATCGGCTTCAAGTTCACCGAGCAATTGAGGGCTTATTGTTAAGCGGTCACAGCCAGCAAGCGCTTCAAGTTCGCCGGTGTTGCGGAAACTCGCACCCATTACAACCGTATTGTAAGCGTGTTGCTTGTAGTAGTTGTAAATTTGAGTGACTGATACAACGCCGGGATCTTCCAAAGGAGCGTATTCTTTTTTATCGGTGTTGGCTTTGTACCAATCGAGGATGCGACCCACAAAAGGCGAAATCAGAAAGGCACCTGCATCGGCACAAGCTGCGGCTTGGCTAAAGCTGAATAGCAAAGTTAGATTACAGTTAATGCCTTCTTTTTCCAGGATTTCAGCTGCACGAATGCCTTCCCAAGTCGAAGCAAGTTTGATTAAAACACGAGATTTATCAATACCGGCTTTGTCATAAAGCTCTATAAAGTGCCGTGCCTTCGCAATAGAGGACTCGGTGTCAAAAGAAAGTCGCGCATCAACTTCAGTGGAAATGCGACCAGGGATAATTTTTAAAATTTCACAACCAATGGCGACAGCAAAATTGTCGCAAGCTTCTGCAATAGAGGCGGAGTTGGAAAGCGTTGTGCTTACCAATCCATCGTATTGCGCCATTTGGGCGGCTTTGTACAAGAGCGATGGATTCGTGGTTGCATCCAGGGGCTTGTACTTCTTCATGGCTTCAATGTCGCCGGTATCGGCAACAACATCTGAATACTGCTTTAATTGCTCGAGTTTGTTCGTCATATCTAGATTTCGTCTCTGAATGTGTAAACAGGGTTGTTTCAGGCTGATGTTTTTAATTTTCAGCTTTGGGAGGGTGTTGGTCAGCCCTGAAAGGGCGGGTATTGTAGCAAAGTCGTTGGCATATATCAGGTTCTATGCGATTCGGTGTGGCTGAGCGGGCCTGAAACCTTCGGAGACAGGAAGCCGACCTGGAGCGTACAGGGAAGTATTTATAGCGTGTTTCAGACCCGCTCAGCCACACCGAAATGACAACTTCTACGGTGATTCAAGCTAGCTGGGCAAGCGCCTTCCTGAAAGTTTCGACTCCCGCGTCTTTTCGGGTGCTGTGCTCACTCAGGTAGCGTCGGAAGCGTCGTGCCCCCTTGATACCGTTAAACAGACCCAACACATGTCGAGTGATATGGTGCAATCGAGTCCCACGAGAAAGCTCCTCTTCGATGTAATCACAAAGTGAATGGGCAACCGTCAGGCGATTCTTCCGGGCTCGATCTTCGACACCAAACAAACGTCGGTCGACATCTTCGAGAAGCCAGGGATTATGGTAGGCCTCCCGTCCAATCATGACGCCATCAAGAGTCTCAAGTAAGGATTCACACTGTTCAAGCGTTGTGATACCGCCGTTGATCACGATATTTAACATGGGGAAATCCTGTTTTAATTTCTGGATTAGTTCATATTTAAGAGGGGGCAGTTCGCGGTTTTCTTTGGGGCTCAGGCCTTTCAACCAGGCTTTTCGCGCATGTACGATAAAGGTGTCACAACCTGCTTTAGCAACAGTTTCGACAAATTTTGCCATGTCGTCATAGTCTTCCATATCGTCAATGCCAATTCGATGTTTGATGGTAACTGGCAGCTTGCAGGCTGAACGCATCGCGGCCACACATTCGGCCACCAAAGCGGGTTCCGCCATTAAAATTGCTCCGATTTTGCCGCTTTGTACTTTATCGCTGGGACAACCACAGTTCAGATTGACCTCATCATAGTGCCATTGCTCCGCCAGCGCGGCACAGGCTGCCAAGTCGTTTGGTCGACTACCGCCGAGTTGCAGCGCGAGCGGTTTCTCCTGTCGGTTAAATTTCAAGTGCTGATCTACATCACCATGCAGTAATGCACCCGTGGTGACCATCTCGGTGTAAAGCCGTGCGTGTTGGCTCAGCATTCGCCAGAAATACCGGCAGTGCCTATCGCTCCAATCCATCATAGGGGCAATACAAAATCGCCAGGAACTTGATTGGGGAGAAGTATTAAAGTTACAGCCTTGGTTCATAAATTAAATCTAAATATATTTTAGGTGTTTTCTGAACATTTTTTGCTTTTACAGATAAGCAATAAGGACATCATTTAACCACTGCTTTCAAGTTTGTTTACGCTTACTGTTCAAACGAGTGAGCAGCCACTACAAATTAAATCGTATTACTGAAAAGCTATTTCCAGATAGTAATGTTTGCGAGCCAGGCGTGAAGTTTTAGCTGCTCGCTGGCTTCCTGCTTACCTAAGGCGAGTTTATCCTCGGAAAGCTCTGGAGCAAATATATCAAGCGTGATTTTGTCATCGACATAGTGAAGTTGAAATTTGTTGTTCTTAAGAAGTGTATGAAGAACTTGTGTGGTGTTCAGGGCTTCCAACAGTTTGCTTCGTGTGGGCAATGGGGGGTGTGAATCGGTATCTTTATGTTCGGTATCCACGTGAAAAACAATATCGTGAACCTTTGGCATGTGCTCGTGAATTTTGCTACAAACTTGATGCCCAATAAAATGACCTTCAGATACGCTGACCCAGGGGTCAACTTGAATATGAACTTCTATGTATGCATCTTTACCCATCAAGCGACTGCGTAAATCATGCACATTGATAACACCTTCCACTCCTCGCGCAAGGTCTTTGATTTTCCTTTGATCTTTGATTGATAATCCTTCATCAACTAATTGTCTTACGTTGTCCCAAATAAATTTAATGGCGATTTTTGCAATAATTATCGCAACCAGCAGCGCGGCGACCACATCCATCCAAACAACGCCGAGCATGCTGCCAGCCACTCCGATTAAAACGACAATCGACGAAAACGCATCGCTGCGACTGTGCCAGGCATTCGCCAATAACAAATCAGATTCATATTGATGGGCAACATCGCGCGTATAGCGAAATATCCATTCTTTGCTGGCAATTGAAAGGGCGGCCACTACCAGTGCCGGCCAAGTAGGTATATACAGCGATTCGTTTGATAAAAAACGCAGCGTGTTCTCATAAGCCAGCGCTGCGGCCACGAAGAATAAGACACATCCCAACAACACCGTTGCAAGGGTTTCAAATCGAGCGTGCCCGTAGGGGTGATCGGAATCCGGAGAGCTGCGTGAAACGCGCGTGATACCAAGAACCATAAAATCGGTAAAGAGGTCAGAGAGTGAGTGAACACCATCGGCTATCAAACTGTGTGAGTGTGCTATACCACCAACAACTATTTTGGCAATGCCGAGCAAGCCGTCTAATACTGCTCCTATCAGGGTGACATTGCGGGAGGCGCGCCAGAATTCTCCGTTGTCTTCCACAGAAACCTCTTCCACAGAACCGTTCTGCACAGATTTGTCGTCCACAATTTGAACCTGATTAGAAAAAGGGTGTAGTTTAGCGGAAAATGCTCGAAGGTATCTTGTGTATTTCAGTATTACTGGTGAGGTGCATCCTTACTTGGGCGGGATCCCAAAGAGTGAACTCTCCGATGATGTCATTGGGGTAAACAAGCGGCCTTGGGCCGTGATCTAAATGAAAACGCCGACTGGCATGTGAGGTCTTCCAGGACGATTCATAAAACTGTAACAAAAATCGGGAATGCTGCAGGCTCATTCGCTGCTACGCTATCAGTCATGCCTAGAGCTAGAGCTGCTTCTCAAAGATTTTCTCAAATTTTTCCCTTACTCAAAAGAAACGCAGTTCTACGCAAGAAAAAAAAGTCCGTTGTTGTTTCTTTGTTAAGCCAAGAGGCGATAGCAACAGTGGATGAAGAATATCTGTCTTTTTCGATTGATATATCCGTAGTGGCAGGAGGTTTCTGGTGGGAGGGCAGTGCGCAGATAAAAAATGGTCTTGGTGCCAACAGAATTTCACCGCTCAATCTAAATTCCAACAAATTGGACCGCTTTGTTCAAGCTTTGGGTCCTGCGTATTTAAGAGTCGGGGGGTCTGAAGCAGATAAGATCCATTACTTTGAAGTTGAAGAACAGGAGCTTAAATACAACTTGATATTAACCAGAAATATCTGGGACGAACTGCATGCGTTTCTTAAAAGAAATAAACTCAAATTTATGTTCACTTTCAAATACGGTCTATTCACCAAGGCTGAACATGGAAACTGGAAGGGAACAGAAATTCAGCAGTTACTTGAATATACAAGAAAACAAAAATATGTCATTGATATTTGCGAATTAGGAAATGAACTCAATGCTTATTGGGCTTTTCATGGTTTAAATTCTCAACCGCGAGCGAGTAAGTTGGCACAGGATTATTCGACCTTTATCCAGCTTATTCGAGCTAACTTACCTTCAGCTAAAATTTGTGGGCCGGGCAGTGCATTTTGGCCAGTATTAGGCGAGACAATTAAACCTTTTTCCAATATTACACAAAAATTTTTGCAATCCTTAAGCGCACAACTCGACATTGTGGATTGGCACTACTACCCCTATCAGAGTACGCGCTCTCCTGTGCGTACGCGTACCGCGAAACTAAAAAGTGTGGTCTCACCTGCCTTTTGGCTGACCTACAGCAAATACTGCGCGCAAATTCGGTCTTGGCGTGATCGTTATCAACCTGAGGCCGATTTGTGGACGGGAGAGACCGGTTCAGCTCAATGTGGTGGCCAGGCAAAAATATCAGACCGTTTTGCATCCTGTTTTTGGTGGGCAGATCAGCTGGGCAGAGGCGCCATTAATGGACAAAAAGTTATGGTTCGCCAGAGTTTGATTGGTGGAGATTACGGCTTGCTGGATAGAGTAAGTTTAAAGGCGCGTCCGGACTATTGGGTTTGTTGGCTGTGGTGTCGTTTGATGGGAACCAAGGTATACGCTGTTCAAAGTACAGATCCCGACGTGCTCGTGTATTGTCATGGCCATCCAAGCGCCAAGAAAAAGACCTTATTAATAATTAATGCGTCAGATAGAGAGAAACACTTAAAGTTCAATGGTTTGGGATCGCCAAAAAAACGCTATACCTTGAGCGCCAATAAATTGGATTCGAAGAATGTTTATATCAATGGCGTAAAACCAAGGTTCAATCGTGGAGAGGTATCTCTTTCTGATTTTCCCAAAATCAAGAAAGCGGATGTACCGGCTTTCAGCATTAACTTTTGGTGTTTTGCAAACTAAAAATTTAGTTTTTCTGCTTTCTGATATTGAGAAGTTATTTAAAACGGACCAGATTGGCTTTTTTTAACTAAATGTGAATATTCACTGGCAATGCTCCCGGTTTGCTGCCAGGTTTACACATAGATTTTTATTTTCTCCGGGAGTTAATTGGAATGAATGATAGAGAGTGGATGCTAAACCCCCAGGCAATCAGACTTGCGAAAAAGTGTATTGCCTTAATCAAGGAAGAGTTCGGTGAAAAACTGACTTTAAGTGATCCAATGTTTATGCAAAATTTGCATCAATATGTTGATATATCGAAAACGCGTTCTCTTGGCACCGCATATAGCCGTTTGTTATCCATGGCGGGTGTGGGCTCAGTGATGCAATCCTTGATGCCAAAAATCAATACTGAGATTAAAATCGATTCAGTGAAAACCGCTGTAGGCGGCTGAGTCAGACCCGTCAGGCTCTCTGAAAATAACAGAGAGCCCGTTTATCTTTTAGTTAATTTTTTTATTGCGCTCGTTATTGTGTTAAAGCACAGTAATGCGAGCGCGCCTGCCATGAAACCAACACCAAGGTTGAAAAGTATTGCAAATAAAAAATGCAAAGGTAGTACGAGTTCTTCGATAAAGTGATGAAGTAAAGGAATACCGTGTACGAGAATTCCGCCGCCAACCAGAAACATAGCGGCAGTGCCCAAGACCGAAAGCGTTTTCATTAAAAACGGACAAAATGCCAAGACTGTGGCGCCCAGTTTTTGTTTCAATTCTGAATTTTCCTTATTCATTAAAGCCAAACCAAAGTCATCCAGCTTCACAATTAAAGCAACCAGGCCGTAAACTCCGATTGTCATCAGACCGGCGATTAAGCTGACAACAACAACTTGTTTTGCGAAACTGGCTGTCGCGACTGTCCCCAGGGAAATCACAATGATTTCGGCAGAGAGTATAAAGTCAGTTCGAATGGCGCCTCGAATTTTCTGCTTTTCAAATTCTAATAGGCGTGACTCCGATTCCAGCAATGCGTTTCTGAGTGCGGAATCATGTTCTTCTTTTTCCTTTCTGTGAGCCACTTTATGCCAGAGCTTTTCCACGCCTTCAAAACACAAATATAAGCCGCCGAGCATAAGAAGATAGGTGACTAACCAGGGCGCCAAAGCGCTGATAGCGAGAGCGCAGGGAACCAGAATAAGTTTGTTAATGGCCGAACCTTTAAACACAGCCCATACAACCGGTAATTCGCGCTCGGCTCGGACACCACTCACTTGCTGTGCATTTAAGGCGAGATCATCCCCGAGTACGCCCGCTGTTTTTTTTGCTGCTACTTTGGTCATGAGGGCGACATCGTCGAGAACCGTTGCAATGTCATCGAGTAGCGCGAGTAGGCTTGCGGCGGCCACTAGTGTTCCCCCTGTATTTGTTCAAACTCTTCGGTTTTGCTTAACCACATTGTTTCTAATAGTTCCAGCTCCGAACGTAATTTTCCCTGATCCTCGAGTAAAACTTGAAGATCGATGTTATTTCCTTGGTAAATATTCTCATCAGCGAGTTTTGCTTCGCAAGTTGAAAGCGCTTTATGTAACTTTTCAATTTTTGATTCAAGTGATTTGATTTCATTTTTAAGTGGGCGCAGCTGGTTTCTTCTATCAGCAGCCAGCTTACGTAAACTTTTTTTGTCTTGTTCGCACTCAGCATTATTGGCTTTACCATTATTTGCTTCTCTTCCATTCGGTTCTTTGTAGTTGGCTCGTAAGAGCCAAGTGTGATAGTCGTCCAGGTCACCATCAAAGGAAGTCAGTTTGCCTTCATCAACCAGGAAAAAATCATCAACTGTATTTTTAAGCAGATGACGATCGTGAGATACGAGAATGATTGCACCATCCCATGACTGCAGAGCCATAGTTAAAGCATGCCTCACTTCCAGATCCAGATGGTTGGTAGGTTCGTCCAATATCAGCAGATTGGGTTTTTTCCAGGCGAGCAAGGACAGCGCCAAGCGGGCTTTTTCGCCACCTGAAAAATGCTGGATATTTTCAAACACCCTATCTCCCTGAAAACCAAACGCACCCAGGAAAGTTCGCATTTCTTGCTCGCTGGCTTTGGGCGAAAGCCGTTGAAGATGAAGTAGAGGTGAAGCGTTTAAATCCAGGGCATCTATTTGATGTTGAGAAAAATAGGCCAGCTTTAAATGTTCATGAGCGTGTAGCTCGCCCTGCAATAGAGGGAGATCTTGAGCAAGAGTTTTCAGTAAAGTGGATTTGCCTTCACCATTGTGGCCGAGAATACCCAAACGACTATTGCCGCTGATATTGAGTTCAATATTTTTCACTATTGGACTCGCTTCATAGCCGATTGCCGCTTGATGTAAGGTGAGCAGAGTTTGAGGGCTACGAGCAGGCTGCGGGAAACGAAATGTAAAAGGAGAATCGATGTGTGCTGGAGCGATCAATTCCATACGTTGCAACTCTTTTACACGGCTTTGAGCTTGCTTGGCTTTTGATGCTTTTGCTTTAAAACGACGTACAAAATTTTCGATTTCGCTTATTCGTTCCTGTTGCTTTTCAAAGTTGGCTTGTTGCTGAGCGAGCCGTTCAGCTTTTTGTTTTTCGTAGGCAGAATAATTGCCTGTGTAACTGATCAGTTTAGTGTTTTCGAAATTGACAATGTTCTCAACAACATTGTCCAGAAAATCTCGGTCATGTGAAATAATTAGCAACGTGCCCCTATAGTTTTTCAACCAGGATTCCAGCCAGAAACAGGCATCTAAATCCAAATGGTTTGTGGGCTCATCTAATAAAAGTAAGTCTGAAGGACACATCAGGGCCTGAGCTAAATTCAGGCGTATTCGCCACCCGCCAGAAAAATCGTTTACTGCTTTTCTCTCATCGCCATTTTGGAATCCCAAACCGTTTAAAAGCTTGAGTGCGCGAGATTCAGCACTGTATCCATCGATATCTTCAAAAGCCTGGTAGAGCTGGGCGAGTTGTTCATCATGATTTTTATTTTGCTCTATTGCTGTTTGGATTTCACGCAGCCTTATGTCACCGTCCAATACATAGTCCAGAGCGCTGCCTGCACACTGTTGAATTTCCTGCACCATATGTGCAATTCGCCAATCTTTGGGAAGTTCCAGTAAACCACTGTCTTCCGATAATTGACCAAGTAGGAGTTTGAAGAGAGTACTCTTGCCAGCGCCGTTACTACCAATAACGCCCCATTTTTGCCCGGAATACACTTCCAGATTGGTATTAGCGAGAAGAAGTTTTCCACCGAGAAGGAGGCTAAGTTTTTGAAGGCGAATCATGGCGGCCTTTTTAACAGGCCGCCAGGGTGGGGTCAATAAGCGAAACTATTTTCTTATATCAATAAGAAAATCTTCTTGGCGAATGATCTTACCTTTCGGCCAACGTACATCGACAAGAATATTGACCCAGGCTTCTTTGAAGGGTTGTACGGTATACACTTCGAGCACATATTCAGAGTTACTAGTTCTTTTCACCCGAGTTTTCAGAAAGCTATGAACGTAAGTGCGTTCTGCACCCTGTTTTTCAAAATCGTCTGGGCTGGCAATTTTGGTTTTAATTTCGTCAGGGCCGAGTTCGGCTGTCCCGGTAATCGGGATAGATACAAGTAGAGGCTCATTGAGTGATGAGTGCAGTGTCGCCTCTCCCAGACCTAAAGCGAAGCTACCCGAACAAAACAACAGAAGGCAAAGGACAGACAAAATCCAAATTGCGAGCTTTTGGGATCTATGTTGTAATTTTTTCATGAGACGCGTCTCTGATTCATGTAATCGAAATATAGTCAGTAAATTAACTTTATCCAAGGTGTCAGTCTATTCCTTGGGTTCCTCTTTTACCTCAATATCAAAAGGCGGAGCCGGCAAACCTTCTTTATTGTACAAATTGGCCTGCACTGGGTTGTCTGCCCATGCATAGCGGATGCGTTTGGGCTCGGGGACTTTATCACTCCACACTTCGAGATATTTTTTCTTCAACTTGGTTTCTGCCCAGTAAAATTTTCCGTCGCTGCCGGCGATCGTAAATCCGTCAGGTGATTTTTTATCGCCTTTGATCACTAAACCCCCACCGACATTGTCAAATGTGAGTCTCACGTGTGAGCCTTTAATTTCCATGCTTTGGAAAGTCGGCCCGGAAGCTACCAGATTGTTTTCGCCGTAGACCAATTTGCGAGTCGCAAGTGCGACGCGTTCACCCACCGACTTTTTGTCTGTAGGGTGAATATCATTCCATTCTCCCACATCAATAGTCACCGCCATAGCAGTATTGGGCTCATTTAAAGCCAAGGCTTGCGCAGCCCTTGTTTCTGCCCAGTCACTTTCTTGAGGTTCAGAATGTGACTCCTTGAAGTTGGGTAGTTGAACGAAAACAAAAGGAAAATCACCCTGGTTAAATTTTTCTCGCCAATTTCGAATCATGGCAGGGAACAGTGTTTCGTATTCTTTCGGTCTGTCTGCATTGGTCTCGCCTTGATACCAAATAACACCTTTAATGTTTGTTTCCAAAAGCGGTGCAAGCATGGCGTTATAAAAACCCAAAGGTTGCTTCCAACTTTCAAATTTACGCGGTGCTAAAGGTGAAGTGGTGACACCAATTTTATATTGCCAGGGGCCCGATAAATCCATGTTGGTGCTGCCAACGCGCAAGACATAAGGTTTGTCCGGAATGAAACCACCTTTACCGGAATTCGTTATGGCACGAACAACAATCACATTTTTACCTGGTCTTAAAGTAGCGACACGAAAATCGTATTGGCGAGGTGGATATTGATAACCGGTTTCACCCACTTTAATTCCATTGATCCAGGCTTCGTCCGCATCGATGATGCGGCCCATTTCCAGCATGCCTGGCTGACGACTGAAAGATTGCGGTAAAATTAATTCTTTGCGAAACCAGATGACCCCATTGAGTTCACCCAAACCTTTATCCACCCAATAGCCGGGAATTTCCATGGTTTTCCAATCGGCAGTGCGTAAGTTTTTATCAAACCATTTGATGTTGTCGCGTAAACCGAGATCGTTACCATTCACAAAGTTGAACCAATTTGAAGACGCGCGATTGTCCTCATTGATAAGACTTTGAAGATAGTTGTCATTTTGAAATTGACGAGCGACTTGCAAATGCTGAGGAAAAGCCTTGAGTGCATCTTCACTCATCCAGCTCTCTGCGGCCGAACCGCCGTAACTGTTATCGATTATGCCGATAGGAATTTTATGATGTTTGTGAATATCCTGGGCAAAAAACCAGGCGACTGCAGACATTTTCGGTGCGGTTTCTGGCGTGACACCGGCCCAGTTACCACCCTGAAAATCTTTCTTTGGGCTACGAAAATCATATTGTTTGGGCGCGCGAAAATAGCGAATAGCCGGATTATTTGCGTTTGGAATTACATCGGGAAAGCGTTGGTTCACACGTGCAAGAGGGTTTTCCATATTTGACTGCCCGCCGGCAATCCACACGTCTCCAAAGTAAATATCTTGTAAGCTGAGTTTATTATTGCCTTGAAATACCAAGGTATTGGGTCCGCCTGGTTTTTGTGCGGGGAGTTCAAACTTCCAGGTGCCTGCTTGTGCGGTGACTTGGCCGAGTTGTTTGCCATTTAAGGTGATGCTAACAACTTCACCGTTGTTAGCCCAACCCCATAGGGTGTTGGGTTCACCGTGTTGCAATACCGCTCCCGAACTTATGATTCGAGGAAGAAAAATATCGGCGTATAAAGTAGAGCTGCATACGCCTAAAATAAAAATAAGTAATATTTTAATAATTGGCTTCATCTTAAAACCTTGATCTTCATTGTGTCATAACAAATGTGAGGTGACGCAGATACGCAAATATGCAAAAACAAGAGTGCTCTGCGCCCAATAGACTTCTTTTTAGTCTTGCTAGAAACCCAAATATAGCAATGACTCGGTCTTGGCTTAGTGCCGAGTGTAAATCAGTATAGTTAACAACACAGGGACTTGTTTAACACTAAGTAAATTTAAGTGCCTAAAGGAGGCGCAGAATGGGTCAGGAAATCACTTGGTTAGGTTTACTTTGGTGTGGATTACCCGTAGCCATGGTCGCAGCCATATATGTGCGGTGGCGAGGAAATGTGTGGGAAGTCATTATTGCAAATACGCGCATGCTAGTGCAGTTGATTCTGATTGGTTATGTCCTGCTTTTCATATTTGAAAAACCCTCAAGCTGGGCTTCAGTGACTGTGCTATCCGTCATGCTAGTTGCCGCAGCATGGATTGCCATTCGACCGGTCCGCCATCACAAGGGCTTTTTCCAACCGGCTTTGCTTGCCCTCGGTGTCTCAGTGGTCTTGCATTTACTGGTAACACTGCTTTTGGTCCTGGATATGGAGCACTGGTATGAACCACGGGTCTTGATTCCGCTTGCCGGCATGTATTTCGCCAACTCAATGAATGCAATCAGTTTATCAGCGGAACGCTATCATGCTGAAATTCACGACAATAAAACGGCTGCCAACGCGCGCCACAACGCTTTTCATGCGGCAATGATTCCGCAAATTAACGGCTTATTGGCTGTCGGCCTGGTTGCCTTGCCAGGCATGATGACTGGCCAGATTCTGTCAGGAGTTTCTCCCCTGATAGCCGTTCGTTACCAAATTTTGATCATGACCATGGTTCTGGGTACCAGCGGTCTGGCGTCAGCTTTGATGCTTTGGCAATTGGCTCATAAGCCCGTTTTCAATCAAGACCAGTAACGCAATCTCTCTTCAAGACTCGGCCGTTGGCGTTCATCAGGTTTTGTCGCGCTGCTGCCAATGTAGATAAAACCGGCAATGCGTTCGTGACTATTCAACTCTAGTAAGGCGTTTACCTTGTTGGAATAGCTGTACCACTCTGTTAACCACTGCGCGGCATAACCCAGTGAGAGCGCGGCAACCAAAATATTTTGACAGGCAGCGCCGACAGAAAGTAATTGTTCCCACTCGGGGATCTTGGGATGTTCTACAGGACTGGCAATGACCGCCACAACCAATGGAGCCCGTGTTAGGCGTGAACTCTCAAATTCCAGCAACTTTTCGGTCGCTTCAGGATTTTCCTCTGCATACATTTCGGCGAGTTGCTGACTAAAGCGCGATCGGGCATCGCCACTAAAAATCACAAAACGCCAGGGTCCAATTTTGCCGTGGTCGGGTACGCGATGTGCTGCGGCAAGAATTTGTGATATTTCCTGCCGGTCCGGGCCAGGCTCGCTCAGTTCATTGGCGGTAACCGAACGTCGCGTTAACAGTTGCTCAATAAATGATGTCATAGTGTTGTCTAAATTGCTGATTAGATTAAGTAGAGAGGCGCAAGTATAATTCGCGCCTCGTGAATAATTAAGCTGGAATCTTTCCCATATGAATGTACGCACACGCATTGCGCCTTCGCCCACCGGCGATCCCCATGTCGGCACAGCCTATATCGCGCTTTTTAATTTGTGTTTTGCCCGTAAACACCATGGGAAATTTATTTTACGTATCGAAGATACAGATCAGGAGCGTTCTACGCCAGAATCTGAAACCGCGATTTTAGAGTCGCTCAAGTGGCTGGGTTTGGATTGGGATGAAGGGCCTGATGTAGGCGGTGAGTTTGGTCCCTACCGACAAAGTGAACGCAAAGAGATTTATCAGCAACACGTTGAACAATTACTGGCGGCGGGTCACGCATTTAAATGTTATCGCACACCCGAAGAGCTCGATTCCTTGCGCACCCAGCGCCGCGAAGCGGGTATTACTTCTGCACTCAAACATTCTGATCTGAAGCTCAGTGAAGACGAAGTTGCCAAACGTGAAGCGGCGGGCGAACCTTATGTGGTGAGAATGATGGTGCCGGAGGAAGAGGGCGCCTGTGAAGTCCTGGATTTGTTGCGCGGAAAACTGGAGTTGGACTGGGCTATGGTTGATGCGCAAATTCTAATGAAATCCGATGGCATGCCAACTTACCACCTGGCAAATGTTGTTGACGATCATTTAATGAATATCACGCATGTGATTCGAGGTGAAGAGTGGATTAACTCTGCGCCTAAACATCTGTTGCTTTATCAATATTTTGGTTGGCAAGCGCCGGTACTTTGTCACTTACCTTTATTGAGGAATCCCGACAAAAGCAAACTCAGTAAGCGTAAAAACCCAACCAGTATTTTGTACTATCAGCGCATGGGCTATTTACCCGAAGCCTTGGGAAACTATTTGGGGCGCATGGGATGGTCCATGCCTAACGGCGAAGAAAAATTTAGTTTGCAGCAAATGCTCAACCATTTTGACATTAGTCGGGTTTCGCTGGGCGGTCCAATTTTCGATGTTGAAAAACTGAATTGGCTTAACGGATTGTGGATTCGTGAAGAATTGGACGATATTGAATTAGGTCAAAGATTAAAATCCTGGTTGTTAAATCAACAAAAATTGTTGGAAGTGATTCCCCACGTAAAACCCAGAATGGAAGTGTTAAGTGATTTTATTCCCATGGTGGCATTCCTGGCTTCTGGAAAATTACCCTTGGGGGAAGCTGACTTTTCTGCAAATAAACTGGACTTGGAAACGCAAAAGAAGGTTTTACAGTTTTCTCTCTGGAAACTAGAAAATTTGCGCACTTGGGAAAGAGATCAGATTTTTGCCGGCCTCAAGCAACTCAGCGAGGCGATGGAAATTAAACTCAAAGACTACCTTGCACCCTTGTTTATTGCGATATCGGGTTCAAGCTCTTCTTTTTCCGTGATGGACGCCATGGTCTTGTTGGGCTCAGACCTCAGCCGAGCACGTTTGCGCGACGCGCTTGAAGTGCTGGGCGGTGTTGGCAAGAAGGTGCAAAAACGTTACGAAAAAGAATACGCTGAGTTAACCAGGAAAAACTAATTTACGGTATACGGTCTAGCCTGTGAATCTGATACAAGGGCTTGGTAGCGCGTATCGAAGTAAAGTTTGATTTCTTCAGGCTCGTTAACTGAATGAATAGGCTGTTTGCAATTAGCGTTGCCCAGACACCAATTGCCAGGCTCACGAATGTCTTCCTTGTTTTGTTGGTGTCGATACTGTGATACAGCGTAGTAAACCAGCCTGCGCGCTTTGTTCAAACTTCCCAAGGGTTGCCACTCACCTACGGCGTGCCAGGGATTCATGGAGAGGTTTTCACAAAAAGTCATTTGCGCTTCAGAAGTAAAAGTTTGCCTGGGAATATGTATGCGCGCAATATTAACAAAAGGTGATACTGTTTCTGACCAGATAACAGACGCATCATCCAATGGCATATCTGCACCGGCAATTTTTTCCTGAACGCCAAAATCAAAACATGCGGATCGACTTTGCAAATGGTTTTGCATGCTATCCGTTAAATAATCTTCACTGGTTTTATCAACCTTGGAATTAAAACGCATGCCGGTGCAGGGCTTCACCGAAAACTTTACCTGAGTATGACCCACTTGATAGGGCAGCATGGAATAATATTGGGGCTCCAGGGGATTGGTAATTTTCGCGGATACGGTTTGTGTTGCACGGTACAACAATTTTGGATGTAATTTTGGCGGAAAAAAGCTGATAAACCAGCGCGTGCGCTGCAATTTCGATAAATAGTACATATCGTCTACGTAGTCGAAAATATTTCGATTAAAAAATGCCGGCGTGTTGGTCATGATAAAGTCCTGGGTGCCGTCGCCAGGCAGTTCCGGTGCAATTTTTTCACCGTCCACACCCATGACTTTTATGGCCATGCCGCGCGCATCAGGTTTGGAATCGGCTTGCACAGTCATGTCACCGTTTGAAAACCGTATCCATGCGGGGTAGGTTTTTCCCGCCTGCTGAAAAATACTGTGACGATAGTGCGCAGGAATATCGCCTTTAATCGAAAAAAGCGCTCGCACACAACCAGTCGCTTTAGCGTGGGCGTCGCGTCGGTAGGGTAAACCATTAATTTTTTCGGCAGCTTTGGATATTTCTCTGCCGTATTGCATTGATTTTATGATGGCTTGACCTTCTTCTTCTGAGATTTCCATTCCCAGATTGTCAAAGTTTGGCGAGTGATTGGGTACTTTAGCTTCTTGTGATTGAGCGCCGAATGAAAGTAAGAAAAGGGCAAGTAGTTTAAAAATACCGTTGATGCGCATTACAAACTCCCCACTTTCAGAATGTGATTGGAATGAACTTTCTTGCAAGCATTTTCAGTACTCGTTGAATTCGGGGGAGGAGAGTAGTTAGCCCAGTTTAAAGGGTCGCCCTTGAGGGCCTGGTCGAAATCAGGGTTGCCCATCACCTTAATGTATTCGATTAATGCAAAGCGTTCGCTTTCGCTGAGCCGCTTACCGATTCGTCCAGGGCTATCGTCATCGGTAAATACATGCCCAGTATTATGATTGCCTGCTATTGTCGTGTCGTGAAGAAAACTTCCCGGGTTGGCTTGTGTAATGTATCCGAGTTTTTGTGGATTATATTCACGATTTCCAACATAAAAAGATTTTGGTCGTTCTTCCAGGGTGGAGAGTAAATCGTAAATTGTTGGAATCGAACCGTTGTGCAGAAAAGGTGGTGTGGCCCACACGCCATGTAAGGGTCTCGCTGTGTAGGCACGTTTGTTTTCTATTCGAAATGGCACATTCAAGCCGTCGTAAGCGGCCACTTGTTGAGGGCTATCAATACCCGCTGCTTGATAAAGATCAGGAATTAAAACATTGAGTAATAATTGTAAACCGTCTCCAGCATTCACCTTGCTGGCACCCGGCACGAGTTTGGAAGGGTCGTAGAGATTATCAACAAAATTGTCGGCAAGTTTCGAGTCCGTCCCAATTTGTTTTACATCGAGCCAAGGCAAGGACCAAATGCTTTCTCTTTGATCCTTGCGAATGGCAATCCCATCTATTTTTGTGACCTCACCCGCTTGGTCCCACTCAGGGTTTAAATTCACTTGATTATCGATGTGTTCACCGACCTCAGTTGCAATTTGCCATTGATAGGGTTTGGAAATGTGGGGCCCATGACAATGCACACATTTTTCCTGAAAAAGTGTTTTCCCCCGAAGTGCGAGATCAACATCAATTTTTCCAAGTATGTCCTCAGGCCAGGCAGGAGGTTTTAACTTTCTGAGTAAGTCTTCAACACAGTGCATGCCTTCAATGTTGACAAGTGTTTGCGCAAATTCTTTTCCTTTAATGAGCGAACCGTCTGGGTTCACCAGTTTTATTGGCGCTAATACACCGAGACTTTCGCCAACATTTCTCGCCATAGCCTGATTAGTGAAACCCGTGTATTGCACCCAATCGAAACGCCAAATGTCCCACAGAAACGGATAGCTCGCAGGTGCATCGGCGACGCGATAGTTATCTGGTTCATCCAGGTCAAAACCGAAAACGACATTGCCAATTCTGCCGACGGCATCCGTGCGTCCGCGCCCCTCTTCAACAGGATAATATTTAGCGGCACCCGCACTTTGGGTAAAACTGCGTAAATGCTTGGCAAACGCTTTAAAGCGTTTACGTAAAGCTGCTCTTTGGTTTTTGTTGCTGCCCACTGTGCGGCTAGCAAATCGATCCCATTTGCCAGGGTTGTATAGTGTCTCTAATACCGATGCGCCTAGAGTGGTAATAAACTCGCCGCGTTTTGCGTTGGGAATGCTTTGCACGGCTTGCCCACCATCAATTCTCAAGGCAACACCTTTGTAGTGAAGCTCACCTGTGTGGCAAGCCGCGCAGCCAATGTCCAAGTGTTCTCGATCGCTCACTGGATCAATATGTTTGGAAAAACCGACTGGTAGATTACCAGGATTAAACTGATCGGCGCGCTGGGAAGGCGCAACAATAAAGCCCCAGCCACGCATATTTTCTTCGGTGGCCAGTCTTTCGTGTGAAAGTGGTAATTCCAAATTTACAAACCACTCATATTCTATTCCCAATAACTCAGTTCCTTGGGGGGTGTAGTACCAGGCCTGTCTTTCAAATTCATTCCAACCACTATTCAAATGTTTTACGGTATAAATGTTTTCTTTTGTGAGTTTGGGTTTAACGAACTCCTGGAGTTTTAAATAAGCGAACACGATAACCAAAACAAATATCCCCAGGGAACGTAACCACAGTGGCCCCAGTGATCTCCACAGGGCAAGCAGAGCAACTGCAATATTTTTTAACCAAAGAAAAAATTTTGTGATAGCAGTTTTAATTAGGCATTTGAAACAGCGAAGAATATGAAGAGCGATTTGTTCCACATGTTTGAGAAAGTGCATAATTAAATATCCATATATTTTTTTCGTTCATGAAAATTAACTTGCTCGGATTGTTCTAACTTATTTTTAATATTTTTCAAATAAATATTCATGTGGTGAGCTTTTAAGCTCTCATCACCCATGTTTTTCCAAAACGAGACAGCCGAAGTGTCGCGAGCGAGGAATTTATCTTCAAAAACAAAATAACGCTTTGCCAATAAAATGATTTCTGCTCCGAAATGCTCATAACCCCCAAACATTTCATCAACAAAATCATCCGGTGGAATAAGGGGCACAATATCGTTCTCATCCACTACACGTGTAAGCGGTAGAAACTCATAATGTAAAGAGCCTTGCTTGTTGGTGACTTTGGGTTGACCAAAATTAATGGATGGCCCGACTTTCAATTTATCCTCATAAAAATACATCATTAGAATACTTGAGATCGCCGCGCCCAAAGAATGCCCGGTTAGGATGATTTCATCTTCTTCATCTAATAATGGGCGCAGTACCTGATAAATTTCGTAGGCATCGCGATCAAAGCCCCTGTGAAGACGAATGTTGAGCTTCTTGTTTCTGGATTCAATGTAATCTGCATCCTCACGGGCATTTGCAAAATTATCCGTCCCGCGGATGGCAATTACCTTCTGCTTGCGCTCCGGAATATGGCGCATAAAATACTGTACGTCAGAACGCGTTGTTTTGATGAGGATAGTATCCGGGAAGCGCTGCTTTATCTGTTTGGGAGAGGCATAAGCAGCAGCGGCGTGTTTGGCGTACCAATCAACTTTTTCAAAATTGATTTCCAATTCTGACGCTGCTGAGTGAAAACTAAAATTAATAATAAATACACTAAATGCGAAAAGGCACAATCTAATCTGAGGTGAATAGTTACCAATACGGTTTTTCTTCATCTATATTTACCTTTGTGCCAATAGGAAAATGCGCATGAGAAGGCAAGTTCAGGCATCAGATACGTACTCCATGAAAAAAGACAAACTTTTTTATTATCGCGCTTGCCTGCTAAGTCGCGCTTGTCTGCTAAGTATAGTCACAACATGCGTGTTATCACTCTCTGCCCTGACTCATGCGGTAGATGAGAGCGCAACGATTCCCGTTGGCGAAAATGAAAATGGAAGCAAAGATACCGGGCGGGCAGAAATTTTTCATGACAAGCAGAATGAGTTCACAATACGAACTATTCAAAACGTCTATGAGGATGATAGATTCAAACCTTTGCCAGGTGCTGGTTCGACGGGATTGTTACCTGGTGCAATTTGGTCGCACTTCCAGCTGAAGAACATTTCCGATTCAACGCTAACCTTCAATATTGAATACATCGATCATCAACTCATCGGGCTTGAAACCTATTCAAGACAAATAGGAAATAACGGCGCCTACCAGCAAGTTGCAAACCTCTCCCTCGCAAAGCCCTTTAGTCACAGAACAATAGCGCATCATCGCTTCGTGTTTGAAACAACACTGGAAGCGGGAGAGGTAAAAGAATACTTAGTGAAATATATCTCAGATGCCGAAGGTTTTACTTTTCCGGCGATGCGTATATGGAGTCCTGAAAATCTAAAGAAAATGCACAATGTTGAAACCAGCCTTATCACCTTTTTGATTGGCGGCTTCTTTATGATGTGTATATTTGCGATGATCAGCGGCGCGGTGATGCGCGAAAAGATATTTTACGCCTATTCCCTGTATTCCTTTTCAAAAATTACAGTTTGGTCAACTGTTCTGGGTTTTACGCATCAATATTTAATTACCGAGAACTACCACTGGAGTTACATGTCCATCAGCGGATCGATCAGTATTTTATGTGGGCTGGTGTTTTCGCGTATGTTCTTGCAAACCAAAAAATACACACCCAAATTGGATTATGTTTTGCTGTTCATGATAACTAACGGCGTGTTTTTGTTGGTGTGCGCGCTGTTTAGAGCCAAGGCTTTAGCTGTTATTTCCATCACAATCGCATTGTTAATGTACCCAGCCTTGTCCGTTATCAGCTATGTGCGTTGGCGACAAGGTAATAAGGAATCTATCGTTTTTGGTGTGGCGTGGAGTATTCTCGTTGTTGGGTTATTTGTTCAAGCCTTGCGGGATCTTGGTTACGTTGAACATAATTTCATAAATTACTATTGGCCACCGGTTGCCTCTTTTACAGAAATGCTCGGCATAATGGTGGCTATGGGAATTATGGTTCAACGCCTGCGCGGACAAAAAGATGAGGCAGAGCAAAAATACCTTTCCCAACTTCAACTCAGTAATGCACAACTTGAAGACTTGGTAAAAGAAAGAACTCGAGAATTGGAACGCGCAAAATCACTTGCTGAATATGAAGCGCGCACAGACTCACTGACAGGAATTAACAATCGCAGAAGCTTTTTCAGTGAAGCAGAATATAAATTCAAATGTGCACTGCGCGATGGATTACCGCTCAGTTTATTGATGTTCGATATTGACCACTTCAAAGCAATCAACGATAAATTTGGGCATGCGGCAGGAGATGAAGCTCTAAAATTGTTTTGCAAAAAAGTGAAAGAACAAATTCGTAACGACGATATCTTTGGGCGGCTTGGTGGAGAGGAATTTGCCTTGGTGCTGAACGAAGATCGTCACGGTACACTGCATACCGCACAAAGATTGCAGGAAAAAATCTCTGAAATTGAATTAGAGACAGAGGACGGCGTTTTGCGATTTACCGTTAGTATAGGCATCGCACACCTGCAGGAAACAAACGAAGATATAGATAGCCTGCTCAGTAATGCAGATAACGCACTGTATGTGGCGAAAGAGAAAGGGCGTAACCAAATTATTGAACATGCCTGCCCGGTGAATATCGCCACACAACGCCCAGCCTGAAAGAGCGACTATTGACATCAAAGGTGTGGAATACCTACAATCCCCGCCCTCTTTACGGGGCCATAGCTCAGCTGGGAGAGCGCAACACTGGCAGTGTTGAGGTCAGCGGTTCGATCCCGCTTGGCTCCACCATTTTCCATCGACTCCCCGCAATATCGCTTAACAGCCTGAATGGGCGGGCGATTGCGGCGATTCGATAAATTTCTTTGGCGTTTGGCTGTTCGGTGCTGGAATCGTTATATTCTTCGTAGAGAACGATCTTCTGATTCTCCAATTCCTCAAGTCTATTCTCATAAGACCGGATAAGCGTCGAGCTTCTCGCGGCCATAATCCGCTCGATAAGATGCGCCATTTGCGTGTTCAGCTCATCTAACTGTTCTTGCAAATATGCCTTGCCCTGACTGAATTGCTTGATGTTTTCCTGCCACGCATATTCCAGCATCTCCAATGCGGTGAGGAGCGGCGCTGATGAAGGGCTAGTGTACAAAGCAAGTTCTCGAACGCGCCTTCAACTTTGCGGCAAACCTATCTGGCGGTGGTGCGGCTAAACACCGGCAAGTAAATGCTCGACAAGTTAGCTATTGGAATCTTCGCCAAACTCTAATGAAGGCGACTCCAGTTTCCCGCTTGCTTCCGAGCTTTTGGGCGCAGAATCTATCAAGACCAAAAACTCTAATGCCAGCGCTTCTATCTTTAATCCGCTCTTTGGCAAGAAATTCAAGGTAAAGACGAATCTGAGGATTTAAACGCAGGAGCGCTGAACAGACGAAATATGTTGATAATTGTTGACATACCCTTATATGTCCAATAGTCTAGAAATATGGACATACAAGAAGCAATTATAGTTTTTGATGCGCTCTCTCAGGAAACCCGTCTGAAAGCGTTCCGTTTACTGGTTAAGGCCGGCCCTAATGGGCTGGCTGCTGGCATGTTGAGTGAAGAACTTGGTACGCCGCACAACACCATGTCGTTTCACTTGAACCATTTATCCAATGCCGCAATTGTTAAATCCCGCAAAGAGGGGCGCAGCGTTATTTATTCGGCCAATTTTCAACTTATGCAAGACCTTATCGGATTTCTGGTGAAAGACTGTTGTAGTGCGGATTTTGCCAATATCCGTAAAAGTTCGAAGACTGGATGCTTCATCATCGAACTTGCTGATTGCTGTAGGCCTGAATCATCCAGGAAATGAAAGGAAATGAAAATGAAGAGAATGCACATTCATGTCGGCGTAGATAACCTTGAACAGAGTATCGGTTTTTATAGCGCATTGTTCGGCGCTGATCCGGTAAAAACCAAATCTGATTACGCAAAGTGGATGCTGGATGATCCGCGCATAAACTTTGCCATATCAACGAAGGTGGAAAAGGGGGTGGATCATCTTGGCCTTCAGGTTGATGACGATTCCGAACTGCAAGTATTGCGGAAAAGGCTCAAAAATGCTGAATTATCCCTCTTTGACGAAGGCGAAACCACATGCTGTTATGCGCGTTCTGATAAATCATGGGTAAAAGACCCATCAGATATTGCGTGGGAAGCCTATAAAACAATGTAGGATGTCGAAATATTTAAGGCCCACAAAACGGACGCGCAAGATGACACAAGTTGCACACCGGAAACCAAAGAACAGCCCGGTTGCTGCGTTCCTTCTGAAAAAAACAGCCGGGTGTTGCGACTAATGAAAAAGTTACTGGTTTTATGTACGGGCAATTCATGCCGCTCGATTATGGCTGAGGCATTGATTAATCATTTGGGGGAGGGACAGTATCACGCGGTCAGCGCAGGAAGCTTTCCTGCTGGATATGTACACCCCCGATCACTTGAAACGCTCAAGCAATACGGCATTGCCCTGGAAAATCCCCGCAGCAAATCATGGGATGAATTTGCGGGACAGGAATTCGATTATGTGGTTACGGTCTGCGATCAGGCCGCAAGTGAATCCTGCCCCGTATTTTTTGGGCAAGCGCAAAAGCTGCATTGGAGCACACCCGATCCTGCCAAGGCACAAGGCACGGAAGAAAACATTAACGCAGCCTTTGATGAGGCATTCACCATGCTCAAACAACGCATTGAAAAGGAACTGCTATGAGTTCATCGCCTATGGGATTGTTCGAGCGCTATCTGTCTCTATGGGTTGCTCTGTGCATTGCAGGCGGCGTGGTTATGGGGGCTATCGCGCCCGAAATATTTCAAGCTATAGCATCCATTGAATATGCCAGTGTCAACCTCGTGGTGGCTGTGCTCATCTGGGTGATGATTTATCCAATGATGGTGAATGTCGATTTTTCTTCGCTTAAGGATGTCGGCAAAAAGCCCAAGGGCCTTTGTATTACGCTGGCAGTAAACTGGCTGATAAAGCCTTTTACAATGGCGGCATTGGGTATTTTATTCTTCGAGTATATTTTTGCAGGCTTCATCGAACCAAAAACCGCAAAAGAATATATTGCCGGAATGATCCTGCTTGGCGTAGCACCTTGCACTGCTATGGTCTTTGTCTGGAGTCAGCTTGTACGCGGCGATGCGAATTACACGCTTGTTCAAGTATCCATAAATGACATTATCATGGTTTTTGCCTTTGCACCGATTGCGGCCTTGCTCTTGGGTGTAACCGATATTGTTGTGCCGTGGGAAACCCTGCTGCTTTCCGTTGCGCTCTATGTGATTATCCCGCTTGCCGCAGGCTACTTCACTAGAAAAATACTGGATGGATCAGGACACACAGAGCGCATTGCGAGCTTTACCGGAAAGATCAAACCTTTCTCTATAATTGGCCTTCTGGCAACGGTCATTCTACTCTTCGGGTTTCAAGCTCCTATTATTTTAGGCAAGCCCCTGATTATTATCCTGATTGCTATTCCTCTGTTGATCCAGAGCTACGGCATATTTTTTATCGCCTATGGCTGGGCTTATTTGTGGCGAGTTCCCTTTGCTACAGCCGCCCCCGCAGCCTTAATCGGCACTTCTAATTTTTTTGAACTGGCCGTCGCTGTTGCGATCAGTCTTTTCGGGCTGAATTCCGGTGCAGCTTTGGCTACGGTTGTCGGTGTCCTTGTCGAGGTTCCCGTCATGCTATCTCTTGTTGCTTTTGCCAATAGAACGCAGCGTTATTTTGCCTGATTCTCAAATTCTTGCTTTTCAGATCAGCCCCAACACCTGCTTTAGGCTGTGGCTTACCCCATCGCGATCGATTTCCGGATAAAAATCCGCGGCTTCTCTTTTGTCCCGATATTTTCTTTCGCACCCATAAATTCCTTTTTCGGATTTAAACGCGCCGAATGCATGACATTCCAGCCTTGCCTGTGACACCAGCGGTTAGTCGGCCATCGTCAAATTATTCCCCTTATTTCAGGCACCTTTAGTAAGTAAAAGGCGTTGTAAATGTAGTCCAAAATAAATTCCTGCCTACAGATAGTCAAAACGAAATGAGGGCTGGTACACAGAAAGCGCTGATTTTGAAGACATTAGTGTTTTTGTAATGTGATTTTCAATGCGTGCTACGCGTCACATTTATAGTCCAATATAGATTGTTCTTCTACCAGTTCGAGAATATTTAAACATTTTTTCAAGCATTTCTATTCCCCTTATGCTAGAACCCGCGACTGCGACACTGCCTAAACCGAGTTTTGTATGTTTGGGAAACTACCTGGCTGACTAAGCAGAGGCCCGATGTTTGGCGACGATTTTCCGAGGTTTGAAGTGGCGGTGTAGCGCTCGAAGGGCCAGGATCATTTTTTGTTGGACCCGAGTAGATCGTAATATTAATAAATTCAAATGAGCTTAATAGGGTTAAAGTATGATAAGTCACAAATCAAATTTACATCGTTTTGTCAATCTAGTGGTGCTCGCGCTACTTGCAGTATTTAGTCAATTGGCGACGGCAGCCCCGGAAGTGGGAACCTGGAAGGATAACGAAGCCGACGTTAAAATTACGGCCAAAATAACTGAGAAGTTCGAAGATGATCCAATCATTAAATGTAGCTATAGTACTTGCTATAGGGACTGGTGGGACGCCCTATGGCAGGTAAATGGTTATGATTGTAATGAAATCTGTTCTCTAACGCCTCGTTCAAAATCAGTCCTTACTCTTGATTTGAATTTCTATGCGGAAAGTGTGACACGCTTTGACGCAAAGCTGGACTTTTCTGGAAAAGTTGTGGCACATAAAAAACACAGTAATGGATGGGTAGAATTTAGATTTCCTAAAAAAATTACTGCACAAAATTTTAAAGTATATAGTAGCGGAGGCACATACAAACGTAATGATGTAAAATATTTTGTTAGGATTTGGGTTCGTGAAAATAAAAACCGTAGCGATAGATTAAAGTTTGTGGTTGAGTTGGAGACCGAATTTACATCTACGCAAACCAAGCCTGACACGTATGAAGGACAAATTGTCGATTCGTATGTGCTGACTAAATAAAATAGTTAGGGAGTGCTTCGGCGCTCCTTGTCGACCTAATAATCTCCTTATTGCTGTCAGTATGAGAATAATTGCCTTTGCACTAGCTGCTATTTTAGTTGTTATATTCCCAATTTCTTTGCGGGAAGCTAGTAATGAACCAAACAAAAATAGAGTAGAGCGTGTGATACTTGCTAGTGAAAAAGAATATTTACCTTCAAGTTCCGATTCGCTCAATAATGTTTATATTTTATTAGATCACGAGAGTAAATTGCTTACCGTATTAGCTGAAGATGTCAATCTTGCAGCACTTGTTGAGGTTATATCGGAAACGCTTCAACTGGACGTTGTGCTGAGTGAAGAAGTTGCAGAGTTGGCTGGAAAAAAAGTAAACATTGATCTTAAAAGCGTGTCTTTTGAATTTTTTGTGAACAGCCTGTTTGGCGAAGAAAAATGGGAGCTTCTTCAGAGAGAAGACCGCAAGAAAGGTGATTATTCAATGGCTCTCTGTGTTGGCAACAATGCATGCAACCATATTCCTGGAGATGTAGAGTCAGTATTTGATGGAGATGATATGACCTACTTATCGGAGAGGGTGAATTTAGTTGGTGGAGACGATTTTTATATTGATGATCAAGCCTTTCTTAGGGGAGAATTTGCTTTTGTTGAAGAGCATGATAAGCGTGCAATTGTAAGTAATATGGTTGATTCAGATGAGAATGAATTGTTCTTGCATGATGTTATTGTTAATGATGAAGACCTGTCTGTTAAATTAACGGCAGTTAAAGCGCTGTCAAAATTCAAAAATAGTGAATCCCTGTTGCTGGATTTACTGTATGTGGAAGAGGAGACGATTGTTGTTTCTGCGCTCTATTTTCTTGATAAAAAAATAAACGAAGATATGAAGCATGAAATTTACAAACGGCTATTTGATACAAAAAGTGAAGCGGTAAGAGAAAAGTTGCTCGGTATGTCAATTGCCCTGTAGTGCGATGAAAAATGTAGGCCAGTTGGGTTTATCATCAATGTCTGTTGGGTCCATCGACCACTTGAAAATATATAATTAATTTTTATTGTGAAGCTGGCTGGTAGTGACTTCGATATGGTTTAGCCAGCCTCACAAAGAGTGCGCAGGCGAGTGAAATTATTCAAGGTATCGTCATTGTGATTACTGCCGGTGGCAGCAAAACAGATTTTTACAATATTATTGGCATTTATCCGACTGCGGCAGAGGAGTTTGTTGCTAAATGCAGTGCGCGGAGAAGCTAACTGATCAGATGGCTCCTGATCTGGAAAATTTCGAATCCAACAATGGCAGATGCTTGCAATAGATATCCAAGTTCCCCAAAAAAAGTTGACATCTCAATACAACCTGGGAAAGCACAAAATTTCATGCAATTTGATTCCCCATTAATATTTTAAAAACTCCGTTACAGTATTAATTGTTTAGGCTGCAAGTCTCGCTTTAAACCCACTGGAGCTTGATATAAAATTGACTAATCATAAATAAAATATACTTCAAATATAATAATATGAGTTCGAGTGATGACTATGAACATACCCAGCCTCCCCAAATCCCTATTTTCGATTAATCCTGTTCCAGGATTGCTTATTCTCAGTTTGTTTGCGCTATTGCCAGCTTGTGGCGGCGGTGGAGGAGGGGGCGGTAACTCGGCAAGTTCCAGTACAAGTGCCAGTTCTAGCAGTGCTGCCAGCTCTAGCAGCAGTGCCAGTTCAAGTAGCAGTTCGAGTTCAAGCTCAAGCTCAAGCAGCTCCAGTGGGATGGCTAACAATCCTTCTGGCAATGGCCCTTTCATTGTTGTCGATCAGTTCGGCTACCCAAGTGCTGCGCAAAAAATTGCCGTGCTTCGTGATGCAAAAGTGGGTTTTGATCTGGATGACAGCTACACGCCTGGGGCCACATTTGAATTGGTGAATGTTGCCAATGACGCAGTTGTATTGAGTGCGGCTCCACAAATATGGAATAGCGGAGCCACTGATGACAGTTCCGGCGACGCGGCTTGGTGGTTTGATTTTTCAATTATTACCACCGCAGGTGAGTATTTTGTGCGCGATGCTGAGAATGCGGTGGTGTCTGAGTCTTTTGTGATTGGAGATGATGTTTACGCTAATGTTTTGTATCACGCTGTGCGAACGTTCTTTTATCAGCGCGCAGGCTTCGCAAAATCTGCACCTTATGCTGCTTCAGGCTGGGAAGATACGGCGAGTCACCTGGGAGCAGGTCAAGATACCGCGGCTTGTTATTACGATACCAATCAGTCGTGTAACGCGAAAGACGTCCAGGGCGGTTGGTACGATGCGGGTGATTACAACAAATACTCCAATTGGACGGCGGCTTATGTTGTCGAGCTTTTACATACCTACCGTGACAAACCGGATTTATGGAAGGCTTTTACACTAAATATTCCTGAGTCAGTCGATACCGTTCCCGATTTAATTAACGAAGTGATGTGGGGTGTCGATCATCTAAAACGCATGCAGGATGCCACCGGTAATGGATCAGTGCTTTCCATCGCAGGTTTAGCAGGAGGTTCGCCGCCCTCTGCCGCAACAGGCCCAAGTTTTTACGGCGATGCCAGTACTTCCGCGACACTCAGTACTGCCGCAGCCTTCGCCTTCGCCAGCTTGATTATTGATGAGCTCGGTACGGAGCTGGCCTTGAGTTCCTTGAACGATTACGCAGCAGATTTGCTTACACGTGCTGAAAGCGCGTGGACCTGGGCTGAAGCCAATCCCTCTGTGGTTTTTGCAAATTCGGGCTTGGTTGGTGCAGGCGAACAGGAAGTCTCGGATTCAGGGCGAGTATTAAAGCGTTTATCAGCGGCCATTTACCTGTATGCGCTCACAGGAGATTCTGCTTATCGAACGGTTGTCGACAATGATTATGATAATTTTAGTTTAATCTCCAATGATTATGCAGACCCTTTCGCTGAGACGCAGGCAACAGATTTATTGTTTTACGCTTCTTTGGCGAATGCCACGCCAGCCGTGGTGACGGATATCGAAACGACCTATTTAGGTGCCTTGAACAGTAATGATTATTGGGGCGGGGTAAACAACGCTCTGGATCCCTACGCTGCACACTTGCGCGATTACACTTGGGGAACAAACCGAACTAAGTCGGCAGTGGGTAATCACTTTCTCAACCCTATCCGTTTTGCCTTGGGCGGTGCGACTGCGATGGATACAGAAAATGCGGCCTTGGGATATTTACATTATCTACATGGGGTGAATCCTCTGGGTTTGGTTTATTTGAGCAATATGGGCGCTGTCGGGGCAGAAAATTCCGTGGATCAGTTTTATCACAGCTGGTTTAGTTATGATTCCGCCTTGTGGGA
>JBNKVX010000022.1:0-19005 GCA_050299435.1 Cellvibrionaceae bacterium
GCAAGTTCAGCTGCACGGTTTGCGAGTATTAAAGCCTCGGAAAACCCTGCTTCACGCGGGAGTTCGCCCGTTGTGGCTTGTCGACGAACGACGTCAGCGAGTGCCACCATAGCTTCGGGATAATTTGGGGAAAGATTCAAAGCCTCTCTAAGCAGTCGTGAGGCTTCGACTAAACCTTCTTTTGACGCGTTACGTTTCAACTCTTTTGCACGCAGTGTTAACAAATAGGCTTGAGAATTTTCTGCCGGTTTCGTGAGTGCAAGGTATTTTTTATCCCAGTGCAAAGTGTCAGACACCAATAAGTTGAGTTGCTCATAAAGAGCGAGTGAAATTTCATCGTGTAGCGAGAATACATCCTGCAATTCCCGATTAAAAATATGGGACCAAAGCTGTGATCCATCTTTGGTGCTAATCAAGCGGGTGCTAATACGTAGGGATTCGCCCTCTTTTTGTACGCTGCCCAGCACCACGAAACCAACCTTAAGTTGAGCACCGATACTGGCGAAATCCTGGGTATTGATTTGTGCAGAATTTGCGGAACTGTTGGCAATCACCCGCAAACCGCGTACACGTGATATTGAGCTGGTGAGTGTTTCAGTTAGGCCATCTGCAAAATATTGAAAATCAGCGTCGGGTGTAAGGTTGGAAAAAGGTAATACTGCAATTGAACGAACTAAACGCGTATCTGTTTGAGATTGCGATTCAGATTTACTGGAAAAAAACTGCCAGCCAATGAATGTCATACCTAGCAATGCAAAGACAAACGCGCCAGTCATCATGCTGTAAGTTATGCCTGAAATTTTGGATGTTTTTTCAGGTCGCGAAGGCAAATCATCGAGCACTTCAACGTTGCCTTCAAACTGGTAACCATTGCGCGAAACTGTACGAATTACTTCGTCAGTAAAGCCTTGATTACGAAACAAGTCGCGTGCGCGTTTCACTGTTTGTGTGAGAGATGCTTCTGAGACCACAACAGAAGGCCAAACCTGATCAAACAATTCATCTTTACTCACCGCACGATTCCGGTGAATGATTAAATAAACCAACAAATCAAACACTTTGGGCTGCACATCGCTTAACTCGCCTCTAAAGCGCAACTGACGGGCAGCTAGATCAATAACGGCATCGCCAATCTTGTATTGTGTTGGCGCCTTGCCCGCATTGTTTTTTTTGTTTTCGCCCTGCATGATCTAAGGAATAAGCCTCTGGCTGGGGATTATTAAGACTTTTGCCATGTTACCATTTGGTCGGGAGAGGGCACAGCTTGAATAATCGGGCACCAACACTTGCACGCTGGCAGCTCACGTGTGAGCATAATGCGTGATATAAGGACCTGTCTCTATGTTTAAAAACACCCTCATTGCACTTCTTTTCGGCTGCTTAATTTATCTGCTGTATATCGAAACCGAATTTAAACGCGCGCCCAAACTATTAGGTGCCGACGCGGTTCTGCCCGATGGCAGCACCTATCACGGTGAAATGAAAAATGGCCTGTTCCACGGCTTAGGCGAATTGTCCTGGCGAAACGGCAATGTGATTGTCGGGCAATTTAATGAAGGCTTGGCGCACGGAGAGGGTGAATTTTGGGGTGCGGACGGTACAACCTATATTGGTGAATTTAAAGAAGGCATGTTCAATGGCAAAGGCAAAATCACTTTTGGCGATGGGTCTGAATATGAAGGTGAATTTGCAGACAATATGTTTAACGGCATAGGAACACTCAAAACAAAGGGGGGGGAGCGTTACGACGGCAATTTCAAAAACAATCTTTTTAGTGGTCAAGGCCGCTATGAAGCGCATGGGAGTATCTACACGGGAGAATTTGAAAACGGTGAAATTTTGCGAGGTGTTTATTTAGACTCTCATGGAAATCAATACGAAGGTAAATTTTCTAATTGGAGCTTTAACGGTGAAGGCACTTACACTACGACAGATGGGGGGATTTACACAGGAACTTTTACTGATGGAATTCTTGAAGGCGAAGCCAAATTCAAAGATGCTGACGGTACGAACTATACTGGAAGTTTTGAAAATTTTTATTACTCTGGTGAGGGGGTGCTCACGCTCGCTAATGGCGACAGATATCAAGGTGAATTTGATTTCGGCCAATACCACGGGCAGGGAGAATTGACCCTGGCAAAAGAAGACAGGGGACACACCCAGCTCAAAGGTGAATGGGAGTATGGTCGCTTAAAAAAAGACCCGCGAAGAATACAAGTTGATTACAGCGATAAAATAGAAACTGCTTTATATACGCAAAACACATTATTACAAAAAGCTTTTAAACAAGTTGAAACCGGTGTGGAGGGTGCCAGTGAATTATACTTTCTTGCCTTGGCAGGCTATGGCAAGCAAGACGTTTTTTTAAAAGAAGTGAACGCGCTCACTGAGTTTTTTGATACGCCCGAATACGCAAAGGGCCGAATACTGAATCTCGTTAATAATTTTACGACCATCGATGAAAAGCCATTGGCAACAGTCAATGCTTTAGCAATGTCATTGAACGAAATAGAGAAAAAAATGAATATAGACGAAGATATTCTCTTTCTATATCTGACTAGTCATGGCTCGGCGGAACACGAATTCAATATTCAATTAAGTGGCTTAAATCTCCCGGATATCCCAGCCAAAAAACTTGCTGATGTATTAAACCAAACCAAAATAAAATGGAAAGTGATATTTATTTCTGCCTGTTATTCAGGCGGTTTCATTCCCTTATTGGAAAATGAAAATACCTTGATAATCACCGCTGCCCGTCACGACAGAAAATCTTTTGGCTGTGGCGATCTTAGTGAAATCACTTATTTTGCGAAGGCTTACTTTCAGGAAGCCTTGCCGAAAAGTGAAGATTTCATCTCCGCTTTTGCATTGGCAGAACAAGTCGTAACAAAGTGGGAAGATGAAGACTTTCCTGACAGTGAACATTCAGTACCACAAATTTCAGTGGGGGCAGGAATTGAGCATCAACTGCATGTTTGGAAAAATCAGGAATAGAGAACAGGGTTTTGTTAAATGATGTTATTAACAAACTTAAAATTGATATAAAGGATTACCATGAAACATTTATTTAATATATTTTACATCGAATTTACATTTTAAATAGCTTAACAAGGCTAAGATAAACATAATTCAAGCTAATTCAGGTGTGGAAAAATCAAATGTTAATCGGGAGACTAAATATGAAAAGGCTAATTGTTTCAGCCGCCTTCCTGGCTTTGTCAAGTTTGAGTTATTCAGCACCCGAGTTAAAGGGTAGCCCTCAAGATCTTCAGGGCTTTCTCTATCCAAAAGATAACATCATCTCAATCAGTGATTTTGCAGAAGAAAAAGCGTATTCAGATAAAGCAGAGGTAAACCTTGTTATCTCAACTGAGAATAAATTGCTTTCGGAAGCCATTAAAAGTAACGGCGCACTGCGCAATAAAATATCAAAAGTGCTAGTAGAGGCGGGCATCGCCCCCGATTTGATCAACAGTTCTAAATTTTCCTCATCTCCACAATATGGTTGGTTTGGAAACAAACCATCAAGTTATAAAGTTGTGAATCGAATGGCGATATCGATTGCAAACGAAAGCCACCTTCAGGATATAGCTGTTGTGGCTGACGAGTATGAAGAAGTAGAGCTCTCGGATACTGCTTTTGAACACAGTAAAAAAGAAGAATACAGTGAAAAAGTTAAGGCAAAGGCTCTGGAAAAAATTCTAAAACAAAAGGCCTTTTATGAAAAATCACTGGGTGTGAAGTTAACAGCAATTGATATTCGCGATGTGAATGTAGAACAAGATGCGACTAGAGGTGCGAGGGTGCTTGAAGAAGTGGTTGTAGTGGGTATGCGTACTTCCGGTGAAAAATTTAGCAGTGTTCCAAAAAGTAAGGTAGGGGCTCATAAGGTCTCTTTTGATGAAGTAAAATATGAAGCCCGATTGACTGTCGATTTTAAAATCGAGCATTGATTGAACAAGCTTGAAATTAGCGGCGGAATAGAGTTGGAGCTTATTCAAAAGCGCCGACCTTTTATCTGCCTCCACTGCCGTTTATCTCCTTTTTTAAGTTATTAAAATCCCTTTTTGTGGCTATAAACGTGTTCTGAAAAGTACACGACAGGGGAATAATAATGACCAACAAATACAGTGCGATCTCTTTATTAATTTGTTTAAGTTTTTTTCTGGCTTCTTGCGGTGGGGGCGGCGATGCAGAAGGAAACAGTTCCAGTTCTTCATCCAGCTCATCTTCCAGTAGTTCTTCTAGTAGCTCTTCTTCCAGCAGCTCGTCCAGTTCAAGCGCATCCAGCAGCAGTTCGAGTTCCAGCTCGTCTTCCAGTTCGAGTAGTTCAAGCTCAAGCTCATCTTCTAGTTCAAGCAGCTCTAGCTCTGGTTCGTCTGCGGCATTGTTGGACTTTCAAATTCTCGTTTCGGGATTGCTGGATGGCAACTCAGGCAATTTATGGGAGCAGGCGCGGGATGTGGCTACTGATAGCTTTGGCAATATTTATGTTGTGGGTGGTACAAGTTCCCCAGATTTTCCAACCACATTAGGCGGGCCTTTTAATACCACAGCAGTGGATGAAAATGTGACTTACAGTGGCACAGTTCATAATGGTACTCACGGCCCCACCGACGCCTTTGTTACAAAATTAAATTCGTTCGGTAGACTAATTTGGTCTCGTTATTTGGGTGGTGTAGGTTATGACCGCGCTTATGCTGTCGAGGTTGATGATAATCAAAATGTGTATGTGGCCGGAAGGGCCGGTGTGGGTTTCCCTACACAGCCAGATGGCAGTGTAGTACAGCCTCAATTTGCAGGCGATACAGCTTATAACAATGCCTACGGCACCCAGGATGGATTTGTAACAAAACTTAATGCGGATGGCACGATTGCATGGTCCACATACTTTGGCGATTCGGGGCCGGGAATTATTCGGGACATGGACATAGATTCAGGCGGTCGTGTTCATATTGCTGCAATCGCAACAGCATCAGGGAACAGTGCAACTGATATGGATCGTTTTGTAACAATGAATGCAGCTCAGAATTCGAAACGAGGCAACCAGGATGCGTTTTATGCTGTGCTGTCTGCTGACGGGACTGCCGCTGAATATGGCACATGGTTGGGGGGTAATGATTCAGGCGGTTTTTACTCTTCTAATCCGGCGGTCAGAGTTTTGGATGATGACAGTGTTTATTTTCTTGTTGTGGATGCAGCGGATGGCGCGCCGATAACTTCCGGAGCGATGGCTTACAGCAACAACGATGATTTTCTTGTTGCAAAATTTTCTGCATCCAGTCAATTAGAATTTTGCACTTACCTCGGCGGTGACGGCGATGAAATTATGGATACACATTCGCTCGCAGTCACACCGAACGGTGATGCAGTTATTGCCGGTGGAACCAATTCCAGTGACTATCCGGTGACAGACAGTTCAACTTTATCTGGCGCTGGTGTGTTGGACTTAAATGTCACCGTGCTTAGCAGCAGCGGGCAAATATTGTATAGCACGCTGTTAGGTGGAAATGATGGATACGACGCGGCAGAAGGAGTTAATACAGATAGCCAAGGGAATATTTATATAACGGGTGGTACGACTTCCACCAATATGCCGACGAGCTCGAACGCTTTTTATCCCACTTCTAACGGAGATAGACAGGGATTTATTGCAGTTTTCTCTGATGATTTGTCAGAGAAAAAATTCGTGTCTTACGATGGAATTAAGGGGCAATACGCGAATCGATCTTCAACAATTGATTCATATGACAGATGGCATATCGTCGGTGCGGTGTGGCAAATGAATCCTTTTCCTTCAACGACAGGATTAGACAACGCAATTAATGGTAACCATGCGGCGTTTTATCAAATTCTGGATCTTGCACCGGCCAATAATCCTAGTGTGGCTCCAGATATTCCCTCAGGCACAGCACCTTTGGACGTTGTGGTTATCGGAGCCTCTACAGCGGCTTGCAAAAATATGGACAAGGGCGGCAATACAATGGCGGAGTGCTGGACAAATCGTTTAGATTCTCATCTGCAAAGTACCCGACCCGGTTCAACGCTAACAAACCTGGCTGTGTCTGGAACGGGTACCTGTAATGGCTTGCCAACGGGAGCAAGTATTCCAGTTGAATGTCCTCCACCAGGAAATCACGCTATTCCCTTGCCTAACAACAATATTTCCTACGCACTTTCGCTGAATCCAGATCTTATTCTGGTCAACTATCCGCACGATTCCGGTATGGGTACGGGACCAACAATTGCAAATTTACAGACGATTCAAGCGGAAGCGAATACAGCAGGCGTACCAATATTTTTCGCCACCTCGCAAGCGGGGTATTCAGCTTCTCCCCTGCCGCTAGACCAAATTGGAATTCAACAACGCAATGCGACGCAACAAACCTTTTTGGATCGCGCTATGGATTTTTGGAACCCCTTAGTTGATCCAGAAGGCTCAGGGACAATGAGAGATGATTTGGTGAATACTTATGACAATGTACACCCGAATACCGAAGGTCATCGCTTGTTGTTTGAATCAGCAATATTCTATCTTGGTCTTTAAAAATGATCCGAATTGGTTGATTTTAGCTGTAGAATAAGTAAGGTAACAACTCACAGAATTAGTAGGGAATTATTTAATTAAGAAGTACTCAATTAATAAGTATTCAATTAACAGTTTATAGTGAAGTAAATAGAAATAATAACAATATAAAAGGAAATCAAAATGAAAATAGCATTAATGGTAGCGGGTATAGTATTGATTGTTTTTGGTGTTGCTGATTTTGGCGGAAGTTTTGTAGGTTACGATTTGTGGGGTGGGGTAATTGGAGTGCAGCTGCCCGAAGTGGTTTGGCAATATTCGGCTTATGCAGAAATTGTGATCGGTTATCTTCTTTATAATTTCAGTTCAAAAATTGATGCGCCTGAAGAATCTGACGCTGAGAGTGCGTAAGAGCGATATTTAAATTTAAGCTATTAATAAAACCATAACAAAGACACCTCAAGCTCTATAACTTGAGGTGTCTTTGTTTATGCATCATTTTTATTTATTTGCACAAAATCCAAAATTACCAAAAGGATTGGTTTGATTTGGTAACAAAGTTTTAGGCATGTACCACTCCGGCGAACCCGAGATGACTCCAGTATTTGGGAAGTGTGTGAAATTCCAGGTTGTATAAATATCACTATTTGTTAACTCAAAGTTGAAGGAAATATTTTGAGTCACATTAGTAGTATTTTGTGCAATGACGTTTGCACAGTAGCCATTATTCCAATCATCATAGACATCGACAATGGTCACAACATTTGGCATGGGTTTGGAAGAAAGATAGCCATAAGACTCACCCGAAGCAACATAATTTGAACCAATGTAATCACCGAAACCAATAATGCCATTGCAGTGCATCATGTTACCTGTTCCACCACCACAAGAACCGTTAGCATAGGTTGCTGTGTTATAACTTTGGTTTTCTGCTTGACGTGTTACACCATTGAAACGTACCCAATCGAGATCAACATCACGATTGTTGGCATCATTCAAGAATTCAACATTCACACCGCCGAGAAGATTAGTGTAAACCGGATACTCTGCCCAAGAGGTGCTAAGCGTGAAACGATCAACTTCAAATCCACCCACAGTCACGCGAATTTGTTCACTTCCTGAGGTTCCTCGCGCACGAACAAGAATCGAATCAGGTGAGCCACTCTCAATTTCGCCCTGAGCTTGTCGTACAGAACCGTTGACCGCGACATAATCGATATCAACATTTCCGGTCCTTAAAATAGTTAATACACCGGTTGCGTTAGTTCTGAATATATATTCTTTCCACTGGGTATCAACCGCGACGGCGCGATCAAATTGTGTAAGTGAAAAATCGTTAACGTAAACGTTCAGAGTATTTTCTAGATCATTGCGGTCTTTTGCTCGAATTACAATTTCATAGAAATCACTTGTTGGAAATGCCTGACCGTCACAGTTTTTATATCGGACAACATAGTTAGAGCATTGTGCACCATCAGGTTGATCTTCATTCCGACAAATAAGACCATCCTCATCAAATTTATTTAATCTATCGTTCGGGCCAAATGCACTGAAGCCGTCTTTGTCAGCGGTGCGTGCTTGAATTGCCAATGGTTCATCTCCGTCACATATGTTCACTCCCGCAGACGCTAATGCAGCACGGGATTCGTCATCCATTGTTGGCGCAGGGTCATCAACGTCATACCAGGTCTCTGCCCAATCGTGAGTCCAATAATTGGGCTCACCCAAAGAACGCCGCGGACAAAGATAACGCGTTTCATAATCATTGCATTGACCATCACTTTGATTGCCATCAATACATCGCAAACCGTCCCGCAAATTAAAAAACTCCAGCTTATCCTGGAAAACATCTGCTGTTGAAAAAGTGTAATCACTTCCCACTACACGCGCTTCTAACACCTCAGGATTATTACAGCTGTCCATCAAGTAGGAATATTCCCGAGAGGCATTTGTATAGGTTTCTTGATCACTACCTTCATCAACGGAATCGTAGTTAATCCAGCGATAGGGGCTATGCTGCTGTCGAGGCTCCATAACATTGGCACTAATGATACTGGCGTAATCCATAGCAATTGACGGAATTATTACGTCTCCGCCGCAAGTTGAAGATTCACAACGTGCAGGAGGAGATTGTTCCGGACGCACATAAGAATGACACCCTGAAGCACAAGTGTTGGTATCAACAACATTGTCGTCATTAATCCGATCATTCCACGCGTGAAACAATGACCCCGGTTCAGCGGCAACCGCATGAAAACGTCGAGGCATGTTTTCTAAAGAACCAGACGCAAACATATTTAAAGTATCGTGACCGTTGTTTAGCAATCCATACTTGGAAAGGAAGGGCGCAATTCTTGGAGAGGCGATATAAGTACCTGCTGCATGGCAACCAACACACTGTACCTCTGCATTCATTTCTTCGGGTTGACGCCAATAGCTGGCAGCATCTGGAGCTGTGATTGATCTTATTTTTGTGGATGCACGATTTATCTGAGTTGTCACCACGTTCCCCATTTCATCAACTATGTCTATCTCACCTTCAATGGCACTAAAGAAGCAGGTACCGCCTGTTTCCCGATTATGCACCTGTAACTCGATACTTCTTGACGCTTGAAATCCCTGGGAGGGGGCTTCGATGTCGTGTGTTAGCCAACGGCAGGCAAACACCAAGTCGACATCATTATTTACCTTGTAATAGCCCATATAGTCATTGGTTTGATCAGGCGCGCCTTTATTAGGCGCAAATAAATCACCGTCGTTACAATTCAAATCCGGCAAGTCGCCAAAACCCAATTGTTCCTGGCAAAACCCAACATAGTCATCCAAGTCATCAGCTGCATGCGCAATGTGAGTAAAGCCAAGCGCAAGCGCGCACGACAGAATGGCCTTAATAGCAGGTTTCATCACATATCCTCCTGTTATTTTATTGATTATTTATTTGAGATTTTGAGAAGAACAATTTAGTGGTGATTCTATTTTTATGAGACTAACCTTATAGAACCGACTTCAATAGGTAAACGTTTACGAACAGATTTTGTGAATATTTGTGATGGGGGAGCACAATGCCGACTCATAATATCCCCAAAATTAATTAATTCAGAAAATCATGGAATATGGCGGCGAATTCGTCTAAATTCGAGACTTAAGTTTTTTATTCAGATAGAAGATCAGTTGTTATGGTTTCAATAAAAGATGTCGCAGAGTTGGCAGATGTATCAATCGCCACCGTTTCCCGTTATATCAATACTCCTGAACAGGTTAGGCCGCCCACCGCGAAACGAGTTGCAGAGGCCATCAAGAAAACGGGTTACGAAACAAATTCGCTAGCGCGTAATTTTCGAACGGGGAAAACCCAGCAGATCATGGTTGTGGTTCCCTCAATAGGCATCCCATTCTATGGGCCTATTTTAGAGGGTGTTCGAAAAGTTGCCCTATCGGCGGGTTATCACATATTGGTGACTGAAACTGACTATAACTCACTGGAGTTTGACGATTTCACCAAGATGGTGATGAGTAAACAAACCGATGGAATTATTTTGCTCTCCACCTTATCTCCCTTTAAAGAGCCCAATTACCCGACCAATGGAGTTCACCCACCGATAGTTTTGGGCTTGGAAAATATCCTGGCTGAGCTATCCCGCTTTCCACGTGTGTGTATCGACAACGAGGCAGCTGCCCGTGACGCGGTGGACTACCTAATCAGTCTTGGCCATAAGAAAATTGGCTTTTTAAACGGAAATATCGGTTTCCGATACGGCGCACCAAACGACAAATTTGAACTTACTACCGCTCGTGCCAGTGGTTATTACAATGCGCTTGCAGCACATAACCTTAGTGTGAACGAAGACTGGGTTTTTAAAAAGCCGATGTCCCTCGACGGTGGCCGCGCTGCTGCGAAGGAGTTGTTAGAACAGAAAGACTTGCCAACGGCCCTTTTTTGCGCAAACGACGAATTGGCTTTGGGTTCAATGTTTCAAATTAAAAAGGCCGGGCTTCGAGTGCCAGACGATATTTCGATAGTGGGCTTTGATAACATGATTTACGGTGAAGTCACTGATCCCCCACTCACAACGATTGAACAGCCCGCCTATGAAATTGGCAAGCGCAGCATGCATAGATTATTGGATTTAATCGAAGGAAAAACCATTAGCGAAAATCTGGAAATTCTTCCTCACAAACTTGTAATTAGAGAATCTTGTAAGAAAATTAATTAAGCCGCCATGGCTCAAGCAATAGAATAATAAAATGATAAGGACGTCATTTTATGTGTCGTAAACCTTTACATCTTTAATTGTAATTCTGCGCAATTGCTAGAAAATCTCTTAATAATCAACGGTTTTTAAATTTGGCCTCAATGTTGCACCCCCTGCTTTCGTCGTAACTTCAATCAATTGAATATTATTGTGGAAATATAAAAATCACCCTCTAGAAGGGGAATTTATATCGCTACTGTCTTTTTTATTCAAAAACTAAGGAGCAGATAAAATGAGAAAGAAAATTTTATTGGCGCTTGCTTTTGTTTTTGTAACTTCATTCGCCAATGCAGGACTTATGGGCAGTGATTTCACTGCAAATTATCACTACAGTACATTTGGCAGTATTATCGGTAATGACACAGGAACAGTCGGAGCAGGTCTAGAGTGGACTTATCCTACTCCATTTCCTGGAGATATAAGCAACGTGTTTGAATCCATCGATTTTGGTGATGATTATCTTCACTTCGATTTTACAGATAATGCTTGTTGTGCCTGGACCAATTCAAGCTACAACGGTTTTGAATTGATATTCGAAGCGGGAACTTTATCCAGTCTGTTAGGCGCAACTTTTGCCGCGAATGTGGATGGTTATGTTGATTCCATGATTAGTTTTGTGGGTGATACACTATTCATTAACTGGGCGGGTGCTGATATTACTGGAGTGGACTCAGTTCACATTGACTTGGCTTTTGCGGATGTGCCAGAACCAGGTACTTTGTTCCTTATCGGACTGGGCTTGGCAGGTGTCGGTATCTCTAGACGCAGAAAACTTTAATTGTTATTGATTTAAAAACTTTTAAAAGCCTCGACTTTGTCGAGGCTTTTTTATTTCGAATTTATTTCGAAAGGTTAAAACCTACAAAAGTTAACTTTCGCCATCCCCATTCCAGGGGGCCATAGCGGAATATCTTTGTGTACCAAATTGCAAAGTACATTTGGATAAACCAAAAACATACCCCTAAAATCAAACTCCAAACTTGGCCTAATTTTGCGTACCAGGCCAGACCAAAGCCATAGAATAAAGGAATAAAAATTAGACTTTGTAGAATATAAAAACTTAAAGTCATCCTGCCTGCCGGGGCAAACAAAGACAATATTTTACGTACTTTTAGGTTTTGAAACAAAACAACAAACAAAAGAACTTGAACAGCGATGAGGCAGAGGTTTTGATAGTAGCCAAACAATTCGTTGCTACACCATTTCGCTAGGCTATTCTCAAAAAGGCTGGATATATGGCCTGATGAAAATTTTAAAAAAAGAAAAGCTACGATAAAAATAGAAACAAGTTTCAATAATTTATTAATGGGATGTAATTTTTCGAAAAATGCATTCCGCCCTAATAATACCCCAACAAACATGAGTCCAAATATATTCCACAAACGCCCTGTTTCTATAAAAAACGCCCATTTGCCAATTTGCCCATTGTAAGCATTGTAAGCAAGCAGGTCGGTAAAACTACTTTCAGCAAACATCTGAAAGTTGCGGCCCATTAGATTCCAAAAAACAGGCTGAGTATAATCCGGGTTGGGGAAATAGCTGTGCACTGCAATAATTATTAACTGTGGAAGCTGTAAAAGAAAAAGCACAGCAATGGTTCCGAGCCAAAAATTGCTTAAGCGGTGACACACCAAAAGTGAAATTCCGCACAAAGCCAGCAATTGTAAAATATCTCCTGCATATATCAGGCTATGCAAATAGCCAAGCACTAATAGAAGAGTTATTCGCCACAGAAAACGGCCTCGAAAATCGATTCCACGTTTAGCGTAATTGTCTAAAATGATAAAAAAACTCAAACCGAATAAGAGGGCAAATAAACCGTAGGCTTTACCGCCAAATAAAGAAAAAACGAGAGTGTTGACCCAGCCAGGTTCCGGTTTATACCAGTACAACTCAAAGTACTCTACCATGTGGACGATAAAGAGCCCCATCAAGGCAAAGCCTCTCAGCGCATCGGCTAGTACAATACGCTCACGCACCTGTTGTTGAATCATAAGTCCCTCATATTATTTTTTTGGCAGCATTATGACAGAGCCAGGTGAAAGGGATTTAAATCAGAGGAGCAGAGAGGGGGGGGTAAGACGCGCATCTTACCCCTAAAGGAATATTATTCTGGTTTTTGAAATTTCAGCGTCATTCGATTTGATTCACCAATTTTACTCAGCTCCTCACGTAACTCGGGATTATCCTGGCTGGTATAGAGTCCCGGAGGTAAGCGCCAAACAATATCAGAATCTGTGGGTTGATCTTTGGGGTTTTCATTAATTGCAGTTTCGCCAATTAATTTAAATCCTGCAGCCTGCATTTTCTCAATCACAAAGCTTTTCTTGAGGTAACCGTTTTGACCACCGGCCCATTCATCAGGCATATCTGCACGTGCCTCATGTTGCACAACTCCTACAATACCGCCGGGCTTCAATACTTTAAATGTATTGCTTATTGCTGAATCAAGATAACCGCCGTCTACATTAAATCGCGCAAGATTATGAAGTGCGCGAATAAACAATACCGCATCGGCGGTTCCTTCCAGCTCTGCGGGCAAAACATCCAGCTCAAATGTTTTAACGCTAGCTGCGTTATCAATACCCCAGGCAGCGACTTCATTGGGCCAATCTTTTGTCCAGGTTTTCATGTTCGCGAGTTGTTCATCGTTGAAGAATCCAAATTTTGGCCACATGTCATAGGCGTAGTTTGCGCCAATCAAAGTGCCGTCTTCACCAAGTAAAGGAAGCAAAATTTTTGTGTACCAGCCACCGCCGGGAAGTGCTTCAACTACAGTCATGCCTGGTTCAATTCCAAAAAACGTTAATGTTTCATTTGGATGACGAAACGCATAGCGTGCTTGCACTTCTTCCGGTTGTGCCTCTAATATCTGGTCAATCGGTCGTGTTGACGACATCGATACGGTGGATTGTTCTTGTGCATCTTCGGTTTTCACTGCATCCTTGTTTGCATCTTGCGCAGGTGACTCGTTGCCCTTACTGCAAGCAACAAATGTTAAAGCGCTGAATATCATTATTAAAAGTTTTGTACGCATTATTTTCTCCTAATAGTGTTGGGGGAACATCTATTTTGATTCGGGGCCGTAGAGTGTACTCCACTGTGCCCTAAGGTTGAACATGTTAAACACAATGATTCGTTTACCCAAAAACGTTTGGATTATTGCAGCCACTTTATCTTTGGCCATTTCCGGTATTCCCTTGTTGGTTCTTGTAAGTGGTCTAATCGGCAGTCGACTTGCACCGATGGAAGAATTGGCCACCCTGCCTCTTGCCCTCAATGTGGTAGGTTTAGCAATATTTGCCATCCCTGCTGCGGTGCTCGCCAGAAAATTTGGGAGAAAAAAAGCAGGTTTTGTGGGTCTGTGTTCCGCATTCACCGGAATGCTCTTGTGCGCCGCTTCAACCCTCTTAGAAAGTTTTAATTTTCTTTTGCTTGGCGCGCTTTTCATTGGGTTCAGTACGGCCTTTTTTCAACAATTTCGCTTCGCAGCAATCGAAAGTTTAAAAGATTTAGAAGATACCGGCCCGGCACTGTCGGTCATTATGCTCTGCAGTATTGTCGCAGGCATATTAGGCCCCGAAATTGGTGATATGGGTCGAGATTTGATTAATAGCAAGACCGGCTATACCGCATCCTTTCTACTTATGGCGCTGATCATTTTATTAGCGATGAGTGTATGGACCTTTTTCCAAAATCCACATATCACTGAGGACTCAGATTCCGGGCCTGGTCGGCACTTGAGCGACATCGTTCGCCAACCACTTTTTCTAATCGCGCTGACAGCCTCGCTCATTGGCTATGCCGTGATGAGTTTTCTTATGACATCTACGCCGATCAGCATGCACCTGATTCAAGGGCACAGTCTGGATGAATCCAAATGGGTTATTCAAAGTCATTTGATTGCTATGTTCGCGCCGTCGTTATTTTCGGGACTGTTAATTAAGCGTTTCGGTCCTGCACCCATAATGCTCGTCGGCAGCCTACTGTATTTGCTTGTTGTCGCTATCGCGAGTGCGGGACATCATTTACTACACTATTGGTGGGCTTTGGTGTTACTCGGCATTGGGTGGAATTTTCTCTTTATCAGCGGCACCAGTCTTTTACCTCAAACCTACCAGCATTCTGAACGGTTCAAAGCGCAAGCTGTAAACGATTTTTCAATTTTTCTGGCACAGGCTCTGGCCTCATTGAGCGCTGGCTGGATTCTTTATCGCTTGGGCTGGATGAATCAGGTTTTGATCTGTCTACCCTTTGTGGTTTTTATGTTGATTGTTGCCCTGGTGTACTTATTGGTCTTTCGGAAAAAGTCATAATTCGCCCGAATTAACCATTGCCCCAACATTTTCCATCTCTTCTGCTGCCCGATTTATTCGTTGTAATAAAGCTACAAATTACAGCGAGGACGCAGCATGAACTTTCCTTCACCCCCAAACTTGAAAAAACTCCGTGCGCGACGCTGCCCCTGTGCAGAAGGCATTGCCTGGGTTTCATTTGTATTGTTAACCCTGTTTTTTGGGGTCTTTATGACCGTAAAAGCGAGCGCCGGAATATCATCAACAGCCATTCCGGAGACGGAAGCAGGGCAGCTTTTCTTTAAAAATGAGGGGGCTGAATATACGGAGGCCTTGATGTTGGATAACGATGTCAACATCACAATAAATGGCATGATTGCCAAAGTGAGCCTTACGCAACGTTTTGAAAACCAAACTGATAATTGGCAAGAGGCAGTCTACGTGTTTCCTCTTTCTGAGACAGCGGCAATCCATCATATGGAAATGTTGATTGGTGATCGAATTATTATTGGTGAGATTAAAGAAAAAGCTGAAGCAAAAAGGATTTACACAAAAGCAAAGAAAGCAGGGAAAAAAGCGTCTCTGCTTGAACAGCAGCGACCTAATTTATTTACACAAAAGGTGGCTAACATCGGCCCAGGAGAAAGCATAGCGGTAACAATTCAATATCTCCAACGCGTGGATTACGATGCGGGTGAATTCAGTTTACGCTTCCCTATGACAATTACGCCACGGTATATGCCGGGCGCACCTCTAAGAGCGAACGATGAACAAACAGAAAACGCGGGGGAGAGAGCAGAGCCCCTGACTTTTAATCCGCTTGGATGGGCGCAGGCGACAACAGAAGTTCCCGATGCACACGAAATTTCACCCTACATGACCACGCACAGTTCAGGAAATCTTATTGGGCTGGAGCTAACTTTGAACGCAGGACTGCCCTTGGCCGATATCAACTCGCTTTATCACGATGTCCATATTTCAAAACACCAAAATCTGCACAAAATACAATTTCGTGAAAACAAGGTTCCCATGGACAGGGATTTCGTTTTGCATTGGCGTTTTGCGAATAATCAACAAGCACTTGCTGCTGTTTACAAAGAAACAATAGAAAATGAAGATTATTTGTTGCTTATGTTGTTGCCGCCTCAGGCACAAAAACATCAGAGTTACCTTGCACGCGATATGATTTTTATTATTGATACTTCAGGCTCAATGCAAGGTAGTTCAATTCAGCAGGCAAAAATCAGCCTAATTGAAGCGCTACTTCGATTGCGACCTGAAGATAAATTCAACATTATTGAATTTAATTCCGCGTACTCCAGTCTCTATCATCAGCCACTTGTTGCTGATCAAAACAATGTGCAAAAAGCTATTCAATGGGTGAATAAATTAAACGCCGACGGCGGTACGGAAATGCACGCTGCCCTAAGTGCCGCGCTTATGCAAATGGAAGAAAACGCGCGCTTACAACAAATTGTTTTCATTACCGACGGAGCTGTGGGTAATGAAGCTGCACTATTTGAGTTATTACATAACTATTTAGGAAACACGCGTTTATTTACTGTCGGTATCGGATCGGCACCCAACAGTTTCTTTATGCGTAAGGCTGCGGAATTCGGACGTGGTTCTTTTACGCATATTGCAGCACCCAGGGAAGTCTCCACGCGCATGGAAGCGCTTTTAAATAAGTTAGAGAAGGCAACAGTTAGCCATATTAATATTCAATGGCCTATGCCGGTTGAACAATATCCAGAAAAAATTCCGGACCTCTATCAAGGTGAACCAATTTTAGTTGCGATTAAGGCGGCTTCCGTTCAGGGTGATGTTGTAATTGACGGATTTACAGCTGAACAAGCCTGGAGCAAGAACCTGAATTTGAATATCCAGCACAATAGTGAAGGGGTTGCTTCAATTTGGGCGCGATCGAAAATTAATAAAATCGAAGATCAAAAATATCGCGGTATGGATGCCAGCGAAGTCAGGTTGCAAGTACTTGACATTGCGTTAAAACATAAGCTTATGAGCAGCTACACAAGTTTTGTTGCGGTTGAACAACAAATCAGCCGGCCTGAACATGCTTTATTAAATAAAAATGCGGTGCCTAATTTGGTGGCGGCGGGTCAGGTTCCTCTGCAACAAACCCTGGCCTATCCGACAGGCGCTACTTCGGCGGAATTCAGCTTTGTGCTCGGTTTTTTAAGCATCGTCGTGTGGCTAATATATTGTGTAATCAGAAGACTGGTTTAAATGTCTAAACGAATACAGAAATACAAAAAGCGTTCACTCATTATTTCTTTAGTATTGTTAGGCATTACAATTTTTGCATGGAGTAATACGCTCTATATTTATACCAAGGCAGAACTTGCTCAGTACTTGATTAAAGACGCGTGGCAGCAAACTCTGAAGGATGGTTATCGCCACAGGCCTTGGTCATGGGCAGACACCTGGCCTGTCGCGCAGCTGAAAAGCAGTAAAATGAAAGGTGAACTTTTTGTGCTGGCCGGAGCATCAGGGACATCCTTGGCATTCGGTCCAGGCCACCTGGATGGTTCAAGTTTGCCGAGCGAAATGGGCACAATCGTAATTGGAGGACATCGAGATACGCACTTTAAATTTATGCAAAAACTGCAATATGGCGACGTGCTTGAGCTACAAGACAAGCGTGGAAAGTGGACAAAATATCAGGTCCACGCGCTGGAAATTCATAATACTGAAACTGATCAATTGCATTCTGATTTGCTCGACCATGAGTTGGTTCTGATTACATGTTATCCTTTTGATGCGCTAATATCAGGAGGTCCTCTACGTTTTGTTGTCAAAGCTAAACCCCTGGCCAATGAAAAAAAGGCCAATGCAACCAATCCTCCTGATGAATCCGATGCGCACAATCTACTTACTCAACTCGTCTTTTAAAGGTTTAAATACATTCCGTGATTTTTGAGGCTCAAGTGCGTGACCTGGCCAGTGATGGTCGGGGCATTATTTCCACTCCCGAAGGACAAACCTGTTTCGTTTCAGGTGTATGGTTGGGAGAGAAGGGAAAATTTCAAATTGTAAGATCTTCATCAAAAGTCCAGGTCGCCACTCTTCTGGAGCTGATCGAGGCTTCACCCGCGAGACGGCAAGCGCCCTGTAAGTATCATGGATATGACGATAAGCATTGCGGCGCTTGCCCTTGGCAGTTTGTGTCTTACGATGCACAACTGTCTTTTAAGCAAGAAAAAGTAGAACGGGAAGTGCAACGTTTGGATCAAAAAATAAAGGCACTGAATATTGCAGGTTCGGATAAAGAGTTGGCTTATCGAAATCGCGCGCAGTTAAAAAGTGATGGCAAACGTATTGGCTTTGAAGCTGCCAATACAAACCAACTGGTAGGAATAGAGGATTGTCTGGTGCTGACAGAAAGTAATCGCGCCCAACTTAAAAGCTTGCTAGATCAACTACCAAACGATGCATGGAAAATTAAATCGAATAAACGTTCCAAAAAAAAGTGGACGACTATAGATATTGATGAACAGAGCAAAGGTGCGAGTGTCAACGCACGACTGGCCTTTCAACAGGGAAACACGCAACAAAATAACTTTATGAAATCCTGGTTGTTTAATAAACTGAAAGAACAAAATTCTGAGAAACATGTTTTGGAGTTATTTTGCGGATCGGGAAATTTTACGGAGCATATTGCGAAAATTAATTTTGAGGCAATCATTGCTGCAGAGATTGATCAGCGTGCCATCGATAATTTGCAACTAAGAAAATTACCCAGTGTTAAAGCTGTATGTGCGAATCTCTACGACGAGAAGGAGTTGGAGCGCTTACTCAATTTTTCTGCCGAGACGCAGATTTTAGTGTTGGATCCGCCGAGAGATGGAATGAAGAGTATTGGAAAAGTCACGGATAAATTAAAACGGCTTAATACGATATATTACATCAG
>JBNKVX010000022.1:19015-46692 GCA_050299435.1 Cellvibrionaceae bacterium
TGCTAAATTTTTAATAGATAAAAAATTTGAATTACAGGAACTACAACCTCTGGATCTATTCCCGCAAACACCACACGTAGAAATGCTGGCAGCTTTTAAACGTAATCAGTAATACCCTAGCTCTCTGGATATTTGTTCTCTTGCAATACGCAAAGAGTTTCTTAAATGATTTGCTTCAGGAGCACTGATATTCGGATTCATCAACAAATTGCTATCAATATAATTTTCCAGGGAGTATTTTTTTGCAGAATTCTCGCCGTACAATATTTTTGCCCATGTATTGACACAGTATACATAGCGCCGCGTTGATAAATTAACATACTTGGAAAAAGCAGAGTGCATGCCTTGTATATTGCGCTCACCCGGTGGCTGAAAGCCAGGTGGTAAAAAGTAAGTAGAAAAATAACGATAGGGAAAAATAAGCAAGGTAAACAGCAATCGTAGCGCCCAAACCACGATCAGGAAAGGCAGTCCCAGAATAATCAGCACGAAATACACGGTTTTCGCGGTCACAGATCGCTGCATCGCTTCTCGATACATCGGTAAGCTGGGAATCAGTGTATTGACCAAGCCGTCAATGACATCTGCCCGTTGCAGGTTGCGAGCGGCTTTAAAACAGGCAGCTTCTGCGTCTGTCATAAGGGGAGCTTTATTTGACATCTATTTCCGTACTGTGAAAACTTTAAGAGCGTATAAACAGGTGTATGTTATGAATTTCTCTTACGTTTTGGAAGTCACTTAGCGCTTAAAATAAAGCGAAGAGTTCAGATTGTGTCTTTTAATGCCTGAGCCAATGCCTGAGCATGGTGCCGAATATGATCTTCAATGAAACTGGCAATGAAAAAATAGCTGTGATCATAGGCATTTTGGATGCGTAATTTCAAAGGAAGGCCTGCTTCTCTACAACTTTGGTCTAATAGTTCCGGTTTGAGTTGTTCAGAAAGAAAATTATCAGCGCTGCCCTGATCAACAAATAAAGGCAACTTATAATCACTGTTCTTAATTAATTCACAGGTGTCGTATTGTTTCCAGGCTTCCCTGTCATTACCCAAATAAAGTGAAAGTGCTTTGTGGCCCCAAGGACAATTCAGGGGCGAGCAAATTGGTGCAAAGGCGGAAACGGCTCTGAAAAGCCGGGGGTTTTTCAATGCGATGCTGAGCGCTCCGTGACCGCCCATAGAGTGACCCATAATGGACCACTTCTCATTAATTTCCGGAAATGTTTCTTGAACTAAAGCTGGAAGTTCCGCGGTGATGTAACTGTACATCTTGTAGTGTTGATCCCAGGGCTTCTGAGTGGCATCGACATAAAAACCCGCGCCTAAACCAAAATCCCAGGCACCTTCAGGATCGTCGGGTACAGCTTCGCCTCGCGGACTGGTATCGGGGCATAAAATAGCAACTTGATATTTTGCGGCGAACTGTTGGGCTCCCGCTTTTTGCACAAAATTTTCATCAGTGCAGGTGAGTCCCGAGAGCCAAAAAATGAGAGGAACAGGTTTTTCTGCTGACGCTTCCGGTGGAAGGTAAAGTGAAAAATGCATTTCACAATTGTTTTTTTGCGAAAGGTGTTTATATCGGCGCTGTTCCCCTCCGAAACATTTTGTGTTTGATACAAGCGTCACTAGAGAAACTGAATTCATTTTTCCTTTCCCTAATACAAAACAACTGAACGTATACTTTCACCTGAATGCATAAGATCAAAAGCAGAATTGATTTCATTGAGTGGCATGGTATGTGTGATTAAATCATCAATATTAATACGCCCATCCATATACCAATCTACAATTTTGGGGACATCTGTTCGGCCTCTTGCGCCACCAAAAGCAGTGCCGCGCCAAGCACGCCCTGTAACAAGTTGAAATGGACGCGTTGAAATTTCCTGACCAGCGCCAGCCACACCGATGATGCAACTTTGGCCCCAGCCTTTGTGACAACACTCCAGTGCTTGACGCATAACATTTACATTACCAATACATTCGAAACTGTAATCGACACCACCATCAGTTAAATCGATAACAGCTGCAGCAACATCATCCACTTCTTTAGGATTGATAAAGTCGGTCATGCCGAACTTTTCGCCTAAGTCTTTTTTTGCAGGATTGGTATCAACACCAATTATTCGAGAAGCACCAATCATTTTTGCTCCCTGAATCACATTTAAACCAATACCCCCTAAACCAAAAACAGCAACGGTAGAACCCGTTTCTACTTTCATTGTAAAAACCACTGCACCAATCCCTGTGGTTACGCCACAGCCGATGTAACACACTTTATCGAAAGGCGCATCTTCACGAATTTTGGCCAGTGCGATTTCAGGCATTACGGTGTAGTTAGAGAAAGTAGAACAGCCCATGTAGTGAAGAATGGGCTTGCCATCCAGCGAAAATCGACTGCTCCCATCTGGCATTAAGCCTTGGCCTTGCGTTGATCGAATGGCCTGACATAAATTTGTTTTAGGGTGAAGACAAAAGTCACACTCTCGACATTCGGGCGTATACAGCGGAATAACATGATCGCCGGGCTTTAAGCTTGTCACACCTTCGCCCACTTCCTGAACTATTCCTGCACCTTCGTGCCCCAGAATCGCAGGAAACGCGCCTTCAGGATCATCACCGCTTAAGGTGAAAGCGTCGGTATGACATACACCGCTTGCTTTTATTTCAACAAGCACCTCACCCTTTCTCGGTCCATCCAAATCGACTTCAATAATTTCCAGAGGTTTTCCTGCTTCAAATGCGACTGCCGCTCGAGTTTTCATTATCTGATCCTCTATTTATTTTTGGTTATACTTCAATGCCTTTGCGAGTTGTGCAGTAAGTGGGTTTACACTCTGTCCTTTTTCCCAGCCTTGAAGATTTTCCGAAATAATTTGAGCTAAACATTGAATATGTTCTTCTCTATCATTTAAAGCCGGAATGTACTGAAACTCTTTTCCGCCAGCTTCCAAAAAATAAGCTTTATTTTGAATAGCAATCTCTTCAAGTGTTTCCAAACAATCAGAAGAGAAGCCCGGGCAAATTAGTTGTACACTCCCTACACCCTCTTTCGCCAATGCCATTAAGGTGTGATCAGTGTAGGGCTCTATCCAGGGTTCACGACCAAAACGTGATTGGAAGGTTGTGAGAAATTCGTCTTCTTTTAACTCCAGCTTTTGTGCGACCAATCTTGTCGTGGTATGACAAAAACAATGATAGGGATCGCCCTTGTGTAAATAACGTAAGGGTACACCATGATAGGTAAACACCAGTTTGTCGCAGCGACCATTGTGCTGCCAGTGCTGCTTGATGCTTGCACAGAGCGCATCAATATAGCTTGCGTGATCATGGTAACCATCAATAAATCGTAGCGCTGGTATCCAACGTCGATGCTGAAAATCTTTGGCGACAGCATCAAAAGTTGAACCGGTGGTAGAGGCAGAATATTGCGGGTATAAAGGCAGCACTAACAATTTTCTTACGCCTTTCTCCAGAAAAGCGTCAATTTTCGCTGATATAGAAGGTTGGCCATAGCGCATTGCCCAATCGACAATATAGGCATCGCCTAGCACTTGCTGTAGCGCCATAGCCTGCGCTTGAGTGTTTAGCGCTAAGGGTGAGCCCTCATTTGTCCAGATAGTTGCATAAGCGTGAGCAGATTTTGCGGGACGAATAAGCAGAATTATTTTTAATATAAACCACCATAACAAGCGATTTATTTCAACGACGCGGGGATCTGAAAGAAATTCCCTCAAATACTTTCTGAGCGCCTTGGGTGTGGGTGCTTCAGGCGTCCCCAGGTTGGTGACGAGGATTCCAATTTTGCTACTTTCTTTATGATCGAAATGTTGGCGTCCGCGATAATCCACAGTTGTTACCCCCGCTGTTTGTGCCGATTATAGGGGATAACAGTGAGCATAGTTAAATTTTATCGACGCCAAAGATAAAATGGGATCCAATTAATGGATTAACAGCGTGGCGCTAGGAAGTACAGTTTATTGCAGGTAGGATAAAGCCTCATCGAATAAAGATCATGCTGGTTGTGTATAGATTTATGATTAAAAACATCAAATTACTTTCAACAATTTGTTTGATAATGCTAGCTGTGCACACAGTGAATATTTTCTTCCACGGCGCTCTGCTTAACTTTGGCATTTACCCGAGGGATGTTTACAGCCTGCCCTTCATTTATACCAGCGTGTTTATTCATGGATCCTGGGCACATTTGATAAATAATTTATTTGGTTTAGTTATCTTCTCCTCACTTTGCATGATACGCGGGGGAAAATATTTTGTTTCCAGTAGCTTGTTTATAATTACAATAACCGGTATTGCAGTTTGGTTTTTTGGTCGCCCCGCTACACACATTGGGGCCAGTGGCTGGATATTTGGATTGTGGAGTTTAAGTATCGCGCTAGCATGGTTTCAACGTAGCTTCGGCAATATTGTAATTGCTATTCTGGTGATTATTTTCTATGGCGGAATGATTTTTGGTGTACTCCCGCGCGATTCTGCGGTGTCTTATGAAGCACATTTATTCGGTGCGCTTTCCGGTGTACTTTATGCGTGGATTACAGCAAAAAAGACAAAATCACGTATTAGATAAAAGAGCCTGTGTAAGTCCTTAGCCTATTCAAAACACGCTGTGAATACATCCCTGTACGCTCTTCGTCGGCTTCCTGCCTCCGAAGGTTTTGAATAGGCTAAGGACTTACACAAACTCTTTTATTTAGTCCGAAGCAGCTTGCCGAATGTTTTTAAATTCGCTGTCTTCACTCCATTGCGGCCAATCATCGCTATCAACTATTTGTCTCGCTATATCGTAAAACAAAGCCAAATCTTGCATTATGCCGCTCACATCCCAGTCTTCACTGTATTCATCCGAGACCTGGTGATAGTGCTTTTCGGTGTATTCTTGCAAGCGGCTTTTGCCAAACTCTGAACCGTGTTCAACGTGATCATCTCCGCCTTTGGCGTACATCATAGGTACGCCTTTTTTGGCGAGGGAAAAATGGTCTGATCGAAAGTAGTAGCCGTTTTCAGGTTTGGGATCAGGAATAATTACACGACCTTGTCGGCTTGCCGCTTCAAGTAAATACTTGTCGAGTTCACTAAAACCATGACCGACAACAACGATATCCCGGGTTTTTCCAATCGCACGCAAGGCATCCATATTTAAACCCGCTACCGTTTTATCAATGGGAAGCAGCGGGTGGTTTGCATAAAAAGCGGAACCTAATAAACCTTGTTCTTCAGCTGTTGTGGCGAGAAAAATTACACTGCGTTTGGGCGCAATACCAGAAGCTTTGAACGCAGCAGCCAATTCCAGTAATGCGGCGGTGCCAGTAGCATTATCTATTGCACCATTAAAAATTTTGTCGCCTTCCAGACTTGAGGAGGTGCCCAAGTGATCCCAGTGTGCGCTAAAAATAAATGATTCTTCGGGTTTTTCGCTGCCGGGAATATAAGCGACAAGGTTGCTGGATTGCGTTTCTTCAATACTATTTTCCAAATGAATGGAGGCATTGAGGTTTAAATTCACTGCGCGGAATCCTGGCGTTCTTGCGGCTTGACTCAATTTATCGAAATCCATTCCGGCTTTCGCAAATAATTGTTTCGCAACATCCAGGGTGACCCAACTTTCAACTAAGCTAAATTCCGAATCGGAATTATTCTGTTTAATATGGAATTGCTTGCCCGACCAACTATTTTGCACAATTGCCCAGGGATAGGCAGCGGGTTTGGTGTCGTGAACAATGATCGCTCCGGCTGCACCTTGTTTTCCTGCTTCATCAAATTTGTAAGTCCAACGTCCGTAATAGGTCATGGCGTTGCCGTTAAACAGTGCAGGATCCTGGGTAGCAAAACCAGGGTCATTTACAAGCATTACCACCGTTTTACCTTTTACATCCACACCCGCATAGTCATTCCAGTTTCTTTCAGGTGCATTTATTCCGTAACCCACGAAGACTAAATCTGAATTGACTAAATCAACTTCAGAATCTTGTTGGCGCGATGTGGTCATATGTTCTTCGCTGTGTTTAAACACTAAATCCTCACCCTGACCTTTTATGATGAGGTCAGGCGTATTGGTGAGTTCAATGGAGGCAAGCGGGACTTCCTGTGTGAAATTGCCATCGTTTGCCGGTAGCAGACCAAGCGCAGTAAATTCCTTTGTCAGGTAGTCAATGGTGAGTGTTTCGCCTTCAGATGCGGGAGCACGTCCGCCAAATTCATCAGAAGATAAAGTCGCAATGTGTTGGCGATAGCGATTTTCGTCAAATAATTTTGCGATTTGATCCTCGTCTTTCTTTGCACAGGAAATGATCAATATTATCCCGATGGTCAAAGTCAGCAAACGCATCACCTGCTCCTTAATTTTAAAATTTAATTGTGAACCAAATTGTGTTTGTTTTTTTGTAAATAAAGTTAGGAATAAATGCAACTTAATCCCGCATTTGCTCGTATTACTACTAGTAAGCAGCTATAAAAGGGTGTTTTTATGTTAGTACTCACAAGAAAAGTAGGTGAGACCCTCATGATTGGCGATAATACCGCAATTACAGTTTTGGGTGTCAACGGTGCACAAGTGCGAATTGGTATTGCCGCGCCCAAATCTGTGTCAGTCCACAGAGAGGAAGTGTACCTTAAAATTAAGCAGGGTGAAGACGAGCAGCGAACCTTGAAAGGCAAGGGTAACGTGATTCCCTTAAGTTAGACTTGCCATAGGGTATGGATTTTGTCCCGTAAGCCGTTTAACCTTCGCGTCTTTGATGTAAACCCACCGGTAAACCATGAAATCCAGAGCTATATCATTCATCGTGGCCATTGTCGCTGGCGCGATTTTTTACATTCCAGTCGCTGATGCAGGCTTTATTGACTATTTTAAGGATGAAACTGGTGAAACCAAATGGCAGTACGTTGCCAATTTCTCTGGCTCAGTGCTTATTCTCCTGCTCACATTCACCGCTTTATTGCTGTTATTTAACTCTTTCAAATTGCGTCGTGCGAACCGGGCGCTGACTGAAATTCGTAAAAATCTCGAGCACAGGGTTGAGGAACGCACAGCGAATCTGAATGAAGCAAATACCTTGCTCAAAAAATCACGCGATGATCTTGAGGTTTCCGAAGCCTACTTAAAAAGTATCCTTGATTCCATGCCGCTGATGTTGATCGGGTTGGATGCCGAAATGCGAATTACACATTGGAACGCCCAGGCAGAAAAAACATCCGGCGTCAGCTACGCTGAGGTTCTGGGCCAATATTTGTGGGATGCTTATCCCACTATCAGTGTATTACCCGGTCAGGTCAAAGAAGCGATGGACCAAGCTAGGCCGCTGAATATCAAGCAGGGTCAGCGCGGCATGTTCTATTTTGATATCACCCTGTATGCGCTAAAAACTTCCCAAGGTACTGGCATGGTGATTCTTGTTGACGATGTCACGCAGAAAACAAAAACGGAAAATCTAGCGATACAGCGCGATAAAATGTCTGCCATTGGTGAGTTAACTTCAACCATGGGTTACGATTTGTTGCCACCCTTGAAATCGATTTTGAAATCGCTCGATCAATTATCTGAAAAATTTCACGCAGAAACTTCCGAAACAATTTCAAAATCTGCTTTTCAGCCTGCTTTACTTGAAGCGAGTGATCAAGGCAAACAAGCGTCGGCAATTATAAGCAACTTACTGCACTTTTCGCGAAGCCTTGAAGACACAAAGCAAGCGGTGTCCATTCCAGAAGTTATTGATCACTCTTTGGAACTGGCAGAAGTTTTGTTTACTTCTGCTTCCGGCTTAAGATTCAAAGAAATTAATATCATTAAAAATTACCTGGATGGCTTGCCCGAGGTTCCTTGTTACGTCGCAGGGTTGCAGCAAGTCTTTCTCAGTTTATTTCGCCATTCCTTTCACAGTTTTGATCACAATAAAAAACAAAAAGGTGAGCCAACGATTACCGTAGATTTAAGTATGTTTTACGACTCGTTATGGATCAAAGTTCAACATAACGGACGAGGGTTAACAGGGGAAGAACAACAAGTTATATTCGAGCCTTTCTTCCAAAGTGATCAATCAGAAAATGATCGCATTGAAAACCGCCTGTCTTTTTCATACTTCATTATTACAGAGGATCATGGTGGGAGAATGTCGGTGACATCGGATATCGAAATTGGTACGACCTTCCATATTCAATTGGAATTACGTTAGATAATTATCAAGGAATAAAAGGGAACAACTGTATGAGTTGCTCTCTTTTTAGTGATTTTATCCTGCTTCTGTTTCTTCAGCCGCTTCTTCTGCCTGCGTCACAAAACGCCTAACATTTGTTGTTGTACTGGAAAATGGTCTAGCCAGCGGTATTCTCGACTAATTTCATTTACCTTTCCCCAATTAGGAATTGATGAGGCCGCGATGGTTTAGAAAACCATTGAAGTTGAAAAAGGTGCTTATCGCTGGAGACAGGCTTGTATGGTGAATAACGGTTATTGGCAGGGTTTAGCCAATCGAAGATGAGCACAAAACTGTTCTATGACAGCAAAATTTCCTGCTAGATTGTTGATCCGCGTCTCAATTAGATCAGTGAACCCGAGAGTTCTCTTTTTAACGGTTGGCGACTGACATAGAATGAAACGCTAATTGATGATGTAAACATGCAATAACAATATCGTTGTCCAGAAAAATGCTCTCTAAATTTAAACCCGTTTTTGAAAAAATATTACTGAACATTTCAATCCTCAGCCTCATATGTGTTTTGGTAGGCTGTGGCGGAGATGCTGTGTTTGATGAGCCTCAGGCAGATGAGCAGAACAATATTCCTGAGGAAATTCAGGATGACTCAACGCCAGTGCCGGAAGAAGATGCATCGGATCAGGATGACTCAATCCCAGTACCGGAAGAAGATACATCAGATCAGGATGACTCAACGCCAGTACCGGAAGAAGATGCATCAGATCAGGATGACTCGATGCCACTTCCGGAAGAAGACGCATCACCTGTGCCGCCGGTTGCGATGATTGTTGCTGACGATTTAACTGGCGTTGCACCACTGTTGGTTAGTTTTAGTGGAAGTAGCTCAAGTGATGATAGCGGTATCACATCATTTCACTGGGATTTTGGCGACGGTACAAGTGCTTTCGGAATGTCTAAGTCGCACACATTTGTCGATGCGGGTAGCTATACCATCACACTCACTGTTCGGGATGTTGACGGTTTGAGTGACACGGCAACAATCAACGTTAATGTGGAAGAAAGTCCGCCCGACGATACAGACAATACAATAGACATTTCAACAGTGTATTCAGATAACTGTGCGACTTGTCATGGGGAAAACGGAGAGGGAGGAGAGGGGCCGGCGCTTACCAATCCGTTGTCTCGTGAAGACCTGATTATGGAAATCGCAGCTAAGTCGGCGCGGGGGTATCCTGAGCCGGATTGCGGGTCAATTGATGATTGTGATTCGGCTCTCGCTGATTACATCCTCGAAAACTTTGCTTCTATTGATGACGACGTTGATGACAACAATGGAGGCAGCGATAGTGAAGGACGAGTGCCCATGTTTGTTGCGGCGGGCTGGCATGGACGCAGGATAATGTCTTGTGATTTAGGTAGGACGTGGATCGCGGATCAAATCGATGGAAACCCTGGGGAAGTTGATGACTGGCACCGACCCTACACACCGAGAAATTTAGCTTATGGTGATGGCACATTTGTGTTCCTCACGGGTTGGGGGCAAAACGGCCAGGTATTGGTGTCTCAAAACGGCATTGATTGGGAAAAAAGACCTATGCCTTCATTTTATGGTGGGGTAGGTTATGACGATGGAAGATTTATCGTGGTTGGCAACATTGGAGCCATACAAGTATCTGACGACAGGGGAGATACCTGGGAAGGTGATTATAGCGTACCCCAGCCCAGCAATATGCGCGCGGCATCAGTTTTCGACGGTGTCTGGGTGGCCGGGGCTGATGGGATAGTCGAAACCTATTTATCTGATGGCGTCTGGAGAAGATTGAACAGCTGTGAGGGTGCCCGCCATGGTTCTCTGGGCTTAAGCGGGGGCTTTGCGGCAGGTCTTGGCATATTGGTATCGGTCGGTGATAACGGCGATACTTGCGCGCTGGATATTGTATCTGGTGAGGATTTAGGGGCCGGAAGGATCGGGACAAATGTCAGCGGAAGGCCCACATTCGATGGCGACACTATTGTTGTTTCTTCCGGAAACAGCCTCTACAGAACGATAGACGGCATAAGCTGGACTAGTCATTCGCTGCCGACAGGGGTGGCATTTGATCTTATTGCACGTGCCGAATCAGGTACCTACGTAGGCATCCGAGAGGGTGGAACGTATTACTATAGTGACGACGGTGAACAATGGTTTCGAGGGACTGGCCCTGAAGGTGAATGGTTTACTGACCTTGTTTTCGGCTGGGGAATGCCCTCGGAACAGTGTCCGATACCTGAGTAGTAAGATGTTTTCCTTTAATAAGGCGATAACACCGTTTTAATAAGAGGCAGGTGTTTAGAATAGTTTCGAGCCGCTGCTTCAGTGGCGCAACGCCATCAAAATGAGTACTTTTAAACTAAAAATGCGACTTTGTGAAGCGTTTCTCAAGTTGAAAGTACAGTTCGCTACAATCTTTATATCGGTTCACAGTTCCCTGCGCCCCCCTTGTTTATACTCCGCCCAAATAATTAAGCACTGCAATGATCTGGGGGAATTTCATACATGCAACTTTTTGGGTTTCGCCGAATGGTCGGACTGATATGAAGAATTGCTCTCGTTCTATCATAATTTTATTTCTCGTCTGCATTTCATGCCTGCTTATGGGATGTGGTGGTGAGGACGTTGATTTTGAGGATAGCCCTGCCAACGAGGTTGTTGACAATTCCAGTAGTGAAAGCAACAACGAAGATGAAGGTGAGGGTGAAGGTGAAGGTGAAGCCACTTTGCTATTTAAAAGCATGTGTGGCAATTGCCACGGAAGTAATGGTCAGGGAGGTGCCGGTGGAGGGGAGCTTCAACAGTGCGACAGTTGTGACAACTACGATGAATTATATGCTTTTATAAAAATGCAGATGCCTCTCGAGGACCCCTCTCTTTGTGACGAAGACTGTGCAAGCTTGTTAGCGAACCTGATTATTAATGATTTTATAGACGAAGCTGACGACCAAGGTGACCAAGGTGACCAAGGTGACCAAGGTGACCAAGGTGACCAAGGTGATGAAGGTGACCAAGGTGACCAAGGTGACGAAGGTGACGAAGGTGACGAAGGCGGTGGGGGATTGGAAGAAACACCCAATGAAGCGCCGGTTGCAGATGCGTCACGTAGTACAGGCTTGGTTGGTAACGCGCCTTTGACAGTCAATTTTGATGGACGCGGTTCTATCGATGATCAGGCTATTACTGCCTACCGCTGGAACTTTGGAGATGGAGAAACAGCCTCAGGCGCGCGGGTTAATCATACTTACAACGGTGAAGGTAATTACACAGCCAGATTAACCGTTCGGGATGCTCAGGGATTGACTGACTCAACGGAATTAACAATTACTGTTTCGAGTCCGGTGGTAACTGTGGAAGCGCTTTTTCTATCCAGTTGCGCCACTTGTCACGGGCAGAATGGCCAGGGTGGTACAGGCCCCAGTTTGGCTCGTCCGTTTGAACGTGACAGTTTGTACGGCAACGTAGAACGCATGATGCAAATCAATAACATAGGGTGTGGCAACGTGGAAGATTGCAGGAATCAATTGACTGACTATGTTTTGGATAATTTTGCAACGCAGCTGGGTGGAGAGGAATTTGCGTGTACACAGGGTGTAGCGAGTGCATCGCCCCATTGGAAAAGGTTGACCAAAAGGCAATACCAAAATGCACTACGTGATCTGTTGCCGGTCATCACCCAAAACCAGAATACAGCCAATAACATTTGGTCTGCATTAAACCAGGAGTTTGTGTTACTCCCTGATGATCGACGTGTTATCACCCCTCAAGACGTGCGAGGAAGCTTCAGGCGTCTTGATCAATCAGTTCAGCAAGCACACGTAGATTCCTGGTATAACATCGCGGGCTTTATTGGCAATGAAGTTACTCGCAGTGGTCGCTTGTCTGTCTCAGCTGGAAGCTGTGCAGCGGATAACCAATCAGGCAATAATGAAAACTGCCTGCGGTCATTTATAGAGCGTATTGGTAGCCGTGCATTTCGGCGACCGCTGAGCGATCAAGAGATTACTTTTTACACCCGTTTTTATGGCAATACTTTTGGTGAAGATGTTGAAGGCTATGCAGATGTTGTTGCGGGCATCCTCAATGCACCTGAATTTCTATATATTGTTGAACATGGGTCCAATACGTCTGGTAGTTTGAATAGCAGCGCCAAACTAACGGCTTACGAACTCGCAGCCAGGTTGTCCTTCCATTTCTGGGATTCCATTCCCGACAATGAATTGTGGGCAAGCGCTCAAAATGGCAGTCTCTTGAATGAGGACGTTTATGAAGCCCAGGTTGACCGTATGCTGTTGGATTCTCGTGTGCAGGGCACGATTCGCGAATTTTATCGGGAATGGTTAAAACTGGAAACGATACCGGTTTTGGATCGCAACGTGGCGTTTCCCGATTTTGCTGCGTTTGCCGGCGATAATTTACCATCGGCTACACTGCGTGACGATGCAATTAACGAAATTGTTGATTTAGCGATGTACCACACCTGGGACATTCCTGCAGGCATCAGTGAGCTAATGACGACTCGACTCGGTGCCCCCTCTGCAGAACTTGCCGCTTTGTATGGGCTTAATTCCTGGGAAAGTACAGGCGTCACCATGCTACCGGCAAGCCGGGAGGGCTTACTATCGCGTGCGGCTTTCCTTGCTACTGGCACTTCCTCTACCCGGCCGATTATGAAGGGAGTGTTTATCCGCGAGACCTTACTTTGCGATCATATTCCGCCGCCGCCAGCGAATGCTTCTGAAACGGAACTTCCTTCCACTGACGGTCTCAGCACTAGACAAATTGTTGAAGAGCTTACTCAGCAGCCGGGCACACAGTGTACCAGTTGCCACCTGCCCTTTATCAATGGCTTGGGTTTTGTGTCCGAGAACTTTGATGCCTTGGGACGAGAACGCGGTGTGGAACGAAAATTTGATGCCATGGGTAACCTTATTGACACTTTGCCAGTTGATACACAGGCAACACCACAGGTAATAGTGGGTGATATGCAAATTGCGAACTCTGTTAGCGAGCTTACCCAACAAATGTTGGCAAGTGGAAAAGTTCATCAATGTTTGTCTCGCCACTATTTCAGGTTCAGTTTTGGCCATTGGGAAGATGATGACAAGGATGGTTGTACCTTGAGTGCTGTTGAAAACGCCTTGGTGGAAGAAAATACCCTGGAGGGCATGTTGAGAGCGATTGCACTAACTCCGGCTTTTAAAGAACGGGTTTATGCAAATACACAAGGTGGAGGTAGTTTGCCATGAAAGATGTGTTAAAAATTGGGCGTAGGCAATTCCTGAGAGGAGCTGGGGGTTTTACCTTGGCACTGCCGTTTTTACCATCACTGATGCCGAAAGCGTATGCTCAACAAGGGGCTATGCCTAAAAGTTTTGTTGCATTTGCTACGAATCACGGAGCGGTTCAAACCAGTGCGATGTACCCAAATAATCAAAATATGCAAAATCACGATATTTATTCGGGAATGAGGATCCGGAGTAAAAACCTTTCTTTGAGTGTGCAAGAGGGAACCGCGAGTCTTTCTACAGTTTTGAGCGCACCTGACAATGAGCTAACACCGGCATTGGCAGCAAAAATGAATGTGATGAGAGGTATCGATATTCCTTTTGAAATTGCACACCATAGTGGTGGACACCTCGGGAACAACGCGGCCAATCAGGCGAATAGTGTTGCTGCTGAAAACGCGCAATCTCGGCCAATGCCGACCATCGACCAACTGATGGCTTGGTCACCAAATTTTTATTCTTCACTGTCTGGTATTACGCGCCGAGCGATACATGTGAATAGTTATTTTGCCTTGGCATTTAATTGGAGCAACCCTGAAAATCGAACGGGTAGTATCCAGCAAGTAGGGCGAGATGATGATATAGGTTTGCAACGGTTATTCGATGCGGTCTTTCAACCTAGTGACGGCGGCGGAGGAGGCACACCGCCGCCAACCCGACCTCTCGTGGTGGATCGTGTAATTGAAAACTATCGCAGTTTGCGCGACTCCAATAAAAGAATGTCTTACGAAGATCGTCAGCGCTTGGAAGATCATTTGACAAGACTAGCCGAGTTACAGCGCGCAATTACACCTGAAATCGGACCTTCAACCAGTGTTGAAGCTTGTAATAACGCCTCATTTAGCGGCGGCGGTGGAGACCCAATTTCATTACACCGCTCAATTAATGATGTGATTGCTGCAGCGATAACCTGCGGGACTTCTCGAATTGCGGTGTGTACAGTTAATGAAAGCTCCTTTGTCCCCTATTCCGGTGATTGGCACCAGGACGTCGCACATCAGGCAAATAGTTCGACAAATCAGGCACGACTTCAGGAGGCCAATCGAAGCGCTTTTCGTTACGCCTTTTTGGATTTGGCTCGTAAGCTGGATGTTGATGCGGGTGATGGCACCACCGTACTCGACAACACTCTCATTCAATGGACCAGTGAAAGTGGTCCGGAAACCCATTACCCTATTGATTCGCATGTAATTACCGCCGGTTCAGCCGGTGGCTCTTTAAATACCGGACAATATTGTGATTTTCGTAATGCGAATGCGAATCATGGCCATGGCATGCTCTATGATCAGTGGCTGGTTACGGTCATGCGTATCATGGGGCTTCAGGATTCTGAATGGCAGAATGTACCCAACCGAATTGGCAAAGGTTATGGTAACTATGTTGATCAAGGATACTATCGACCCAAATATGTAGACCCAATTTTTGATAATGCTGATACCAATATGCCTTTAGTCACCTAGGGAAGCTAGATTCGCTATTTACGGGAGGCGTGCTTTAGCTGACTTTGTGTTTGTATAGTTCAATTACGTCGCAGGATTATTACCAAGAAATAAAAGGGAACAACTACGTGAGCTGTTCCCTTTTTAGTAATTTTATTCTGCGTCTTTTTCTTCAGGAGTTTCTTCTGAGCTGGCTTCTGTTTCTTCGGTGCTTGCAGTCGCTTCAAGTTCTTCAGCTGGAGCTTCTTCTGGCTCGGGTTCAGCTTTGGGTTCGGGTTTCTTTAACAAACCTTCAGCCTGCAAAATTGCGACTTTTTCTTCACCGTTAATCCATTTTCTACCTTTAGCCTGTATCGCATAGCGCTTGTCGTTGCGCTCGAAAATGGCGTACTCGGCAGTTTTTTTCACTAGTTTCATAGCCTTTCCTCTGTCTAATTAATATATCTTTAATAGCTTACAAATCTCTTGATCTTTAATAGAAGACGAGATCTTCATAACTCACTCATAAAAAGACTCTCTAGTAATTTAGAAGGTCTATTGGAGATGGCGCACCCGGAGAGATTCGAACTCCCGACCAAGTGGTTCGAAGCCACCTACTCTATCCAGCTGAGCTACGGGTGCGAGCGGGCAGGATTTTACGCTGCTATGAGTAAACAGTCCATTTTGATACGGATTTTTCTGACTAAAAGCGGGCTTTGCAGCTATAATTGCCAGCACTGAATTTGAACTGATTTTTTGGAAAGGTGATTTACATGAAGAAAATGTCCTGGTTGGCGCTCGCTGCCATCTCTATCGCATCGTTTGCACTCGCCGAAACCGTGGAAGACCGAATCAAGCCCGTAGGTACAATCTGTATGGCAGGTGATGACTGCGCAGCAGCGGGCAGTGCCGAAGTTGCTTCCGATGGTGGAAGCCGCAGTGGTGAAGCGGTGTACAACAAAGCGTGTACGACTTGTCATGCTGCAGGTATTGCCGGTGCGCCTAAACTGGGTGATGTGGCTGCCTGGGCTCCACGCATAGAAAAAGGAATGGATGCGATGTATGAAAGTGCCATCAATGGACTGAATGGAATGCCTGCAAAAGGTATGTGTTTTGATTGCTCAGATGATGAGCTAAAAGCGACAGTTGACTATATCGTCAACAAATCAAAGTAAAAGACGCTAATTTGAGAAAGCCGCAGTAGCGGCTTTTTTTGTGTCCGCAATATTGTTTTTATTTTAGGCGTTCTTCGCTTTTAAGAATTTGTAAGCGCCTTCCATTTTCATGGTGGACTGTGTTCACCGGTTTTTGAGATTTCTCCAACACATTACCACTGCGTATTGCCATCTCAAATACTCGATAAGCGCTATTGCCATTCTCATCAATAATTTCCACTTGAATGCCGAGAAAGTGTTTGCCCTCTTTTTGCGAGTTCAATTGAAGCGGTACACGAATTTCGTTGGAAGTTATCGCCCACTCGAGTTGCGATGGATGTGTGAGTATAAGTGCTGAGCCTGGATTAAATGTTAATCTCAAGATTTGACCACGATAATTATTGGCGAGCTTAAAATACAATTCGAAATTCTCAGTATCTCCCGGGTTTGTTTGGCCCTGAAAATTATGTCTAAAAACAACATTCGCGCCCGGTTTATAATGCGGCTTATTTTCTGCGTGCGTACATACAACCGCAGCAAACAGAAACGAAAACATTATCACCTTGAATTTATTCATAAACTCTCTCTGTTATTTTTGCACTTAATTACTAATGCTCACATCAAAGCAAACGTCGCCACCACTGGGATCTTCATCTCGGTTATTGGCATCCCATAGAATAATTACGCCGTTTCCGGAATTAAACACGGCATTTACGGTTTCACTATTGCTTACTGAACTGTCGCCAATTGCATAAATTAAACCACGTTGAACGAACCACAAATCGGGATCAGCACTGGACAGACCTGAAGTACGTGTTGCCGTTATGGTGTAAGAATCCAGGCTCGGCAAGTTCACTCTTAAATAAGAAAAATTCCCGAGTTTGTTGTATTCACCTGCGTCGGTGTGGCTGCACACGTTGACTGTGGAACCATTGAGTGTGATCGCTCGGTAGATTGGCAGTACCTGGGCGATGCCGCCATCATTGGTTTCGCCAGTACCATATATATCATTGAGCGTAAAACCGTGTGTGTTGGCAAGTGAGTCTACTAATGAAGTCAGACCCGTATTTTGTTGTTTTAACAAGACGCCAAATAAGTGAACACCTGTGAGCGATGCGCTTTCAACATAATCATCGCTGCGAAGGGTATTAAATATCGCTGTAAAATTGCTGGCATTTGATTGGTAAATACCATAGACAAATGCGTGCACAGACTGTTCGTTAAACCAACCAGGGTTTGACTGATTTGCCAGCGAAACGTCAAATACAAAACCAATACCTTGTGCATTGCCCAAGCTATCTCGAAATTCGGGATTCTCCAAGGTCATCGCGGCAAAAGCATTGGCAAAGCCCTCGCCAAAGGAAACACGCATATCGAGTTCATCAGTTAACATGTGACTGCCGCCCACCGAGTCAGAGCGGAATATTTGTCGGTCCAGGTAATGTCCGAATTCGTGAGCGACGATATGACGATCGTATTCATCTGTATCGTTGTCTTCTGATCCAAGAAGAAAAATAGCGTTTTCTCCACTGGAATAGTAACTGCTTCCAATTTCACCCTCATCGGTATTACCGGATATAGCGCGATTGTCCGGGCTCCAATATATTTGCATTGCAGGTAATACAATGTCGGGATCGACCTCACTAATTTTTAGCAGACTCTCATAAACTGTATCAAGAATTGCAAAGGGCGCAGCGGCGCGAGTGCTGGTATAACTTGAACCACCCCAACCTGAAGATGCGTGTAAATCACGAGTAGAATTAATCGTACCGCTGTCCAGCAAATTCCCTTGAATGACATAAAGTGCGTCGTTGTTGGTGTTGTCGTTTACTTCTATGTCCCAGGCGGGAGAATTACTCAGGAGTTGTGCGTAGGCGCGGATTCGTAAATTGGTATTTTGTTCGACTGTGAGTGCATATTCGCCGAGCGTGTTTGTTACCGTGGAAGCGACAGTACTATTGCCGCTATCAACGGCCTCCACAACAATTCCTCGTGCGGGTTCTTCACTGCTTAAATTGTAATTTAAACCATTGGTTGCGGGGTTGTGCGGAATAAAGTCAAAGCTAATCACTCCGCTAATCACGACATTGTTCTGTACCAGCACTTTGTTCACGTTGGCGCTCGCACTGTTGCCAATATTGCCGTTGGAATCTGTGAGAATGAGGGTAAAGGTGATTTGTCCTTCAGAGAAGCTACTTAAATCGATATCTTCTTCCAATTGCGAGTTCGCGCTAACAGTTCCATCACGACTCTCGGTATTAGATTGCGAGTCACTCCAACTCAGGGTATAAGTCGCGTCGGATTCGAGCCCGTTGAGCTGCACGCTGAAATTACCTTGATTATTTTCACTTACTACCGAGGTTATGGGCGACACGGAATAACCGCTAGGCGGTGTTGTGTCGTTTCCGCCGCTGGAACTGCTTGAAGACGTGCCCCCGGGGCCGTCGTCTGAATCAGGGCCGCCGCAGGCCTGAAGTAAGAAAACACATAAAATAAGGTTTGGCAGCCGCAGGAATTTGCTTAATTTCGTCACTTTCTGAATTACTCTCAGACTGATGATTATCACACAGTTTAGAGTATAGACAGACTCAATCGAAGAGGTTCATCAAAGTCGTTATAGTTTCTTCGCCTTTTTGAGCGATTTGTTCTTTAGAAGCTTCGCTGAAACCTTCGCGTTCGAGATCATCTTCCGGCAATTCCTCGACGAAACGACTCACTTCCGTTTCAATTTTTTCACCGAATTGTTTGCGCATTGCGGCGAGTGTCATGGTTAATTTTCGTTGAGCGCGGGTAATGCCAACGTAGGCCAATCTACGCTCTTCCTCAATATTATCTTCTTCGATACTGCTGCGGTGAGGAAGTAAGTTTTCTTCCACACCCACGAGAAAAACATAAGGAAATTCTAAACCCTTGGATGCGTGTAAGGTCATTAGCTGCACGCGATCAGTGAGATCTTCTTCCTCTTGACGTTCGAGCAAATCCTGAAGTAAAAGTTTTGACAATGCTCGACGTAATTTTTCTTCATTGTCCAAATCAGGTTCCGCAAACTCATCACCGAATTCATTTTCTGTTTTTTTATTGATTGTATTCTGGATGGAATCGATAAGAAAATTCACGTTTTCCCAGCGTCGCTCGGCGACGGAAGGTGCGCTGGCATTTTGATGAAGCCAGGCCTCATAATCCATATCGCTCAACATTTCACGAATTGCAGCAATAGGTTCATCGTTATGACAATTAAATCGCACTGCCTCTAACCAAACAACAAATTTACGTAAACGCTCCAAACCATTTTTTGGAAGCAAATTCTGTAAACCCATTTCACTGCAGGCAGAAAGTAAACTCTTTTCACGCTCAGTGGCGTAGCGACTGAGTGCTTCAAGGGTGCCTGTTCCGATTTGTCGGCGAGGCGTGTTGATGATGCGCAAAAAAGCATTGTCATCATCGGGATTCACGATAATTCGTAAATACGCCATGATGTCCTTAACTTCCGTGCGCGAGAAAAAACTCGTACCACCGCTGATGTTGTAGGGTACCTGATGATGTTGTAGCTTTAATTCCAATAGGCGCGCTTGATGATTGCCTCGATACAAGACAGCGAAATCGCGAAATTTACAGTTGCGTCTAATGCGTTGGGTTAAAATTTCTGTTGCGATACGTTCGGCTTCAACTTCTTCATTTTTACAGCGAATGAGAGAAAGTAATTCACCTTGCCCCAGCTCGCTCCACAGCGTTTTTTCAAACTCGTGAGGATTGTGACTAATTAATTTATTTGCGGCGCCCAGTATGCGCGTGGTTGATCGGTAATTTTGTTCCAACTTAATTACATGCAAGTTGGGAAAATCCTGTTTAAGTAGGGAAAGGTTTTCCGGCCGAGCGCCACGCCAGGCATATATACTTTGATCGTCATCGCCCACAACGGTAAGTGCCGCCTTGGCGCCGACCAATAATTTAATTAAAAAGTATTGACTGGTATTTGTGTCTTGATATTCATCAACCAGTAAGTAACGAAGGCGCTGCTGCCACTTTTGCAATACTTCCGGGTTTTCTCTGAATAAACTTGTAGGCAAACCAATTAAATCATCAAAGTCGACGGCGTTGTAAGCCTTTAAAGCCTTGTTATACCTTTCATACACCAAAGCCCATGTTTGTTCTCCAGGGCTCTGTGCAGACTCGAGTGCTTGTTGCGGTGTTGTCAGTGCGCTTTTCCAATTTGAAATTTGATTGGCGACACTTTCTAATAAATCGGTGTTGATATCACCATCTTTTAACATTATCTCCTTAATTAAAGCGCGCGCATCTTCGGCATCAAAAATGGTGAAATTACTTTTATACCCAAGGTGGTGATATTCGCGGCGAATAATATTCAGCCCGAGATTGTGAAAAGTAGAAACGGTTAACCCATGCGCCTGTTTGCCTTTAACAAGCTTGCTAACCCGCTCTTTCATTTCGCGCGCTGCTTTATTGGTAAAGGTAACAGCCGCAATATGACGAGCGGACATATCACATTCATTGATTAGCCAGGCAATTTTTTGAGTGATTACACTGGTTTTTCCACTGCCGGCACCGGCGAGCACAAGACAGGGCCCGTCAATATATTTTACGGCTTCACGTTGACGGGCATTAAGAGAGGCGGCCACTACTGCACCTGCTGAATCACTAAAATAAATCGTGGCGCAGTGTAGCAAATTACACTTTGCCAATCATGCTTATTGTGTGAAACAAGGCAAATGTTTTATCACATGAAGCGCAACCTTTTAGGCACTCGCGCGCAGTTCTCCGCCGCGGTCAAGATTGCGATAGGCCAGGGCTTCACCAAGATGAGAGATTTCAATCAGTTCACATGAACTCATGTCTGCGATGGTGCGAGCCAGGCGCAGGCAGCGGTCATAAACGCGCGCGGATAAATTCAAGCGCGTGATTGCGTCTCCTAAAAACTTTTGTTGTTCTTTTCCGAGATGGCAGAATTTAGCAAGCTCTTTTCCCTGGAGATCTGCATTGGGTTTGCGTTGGCGTTGCAGTTGCCGCGCACGTGCTTTTACCACTCGCGCCCTCACCGTTTCGCTGCTTTCGCCTACTTGCAAATTCTGTAATTCCGCAACAGGAATGTTGGCGACTTGAATCTGGATATCGATGCGATCAAGCAGTGGCCCGCTGATTTTATCGCGGTAGCGATAGATCTGTTGTGGTGTGCACATGCAGCGATCGGTGCCGTCATTGAGATAACCACAGGGGCAAGGATTCATCGCCGCGATAAGCTGAAAGTTGGCTGGATAATCGACGCGATGATTCGCGCGCGCAATGCTGATATGACCGGTCTCCAGAGGTTCTCTCAGTGTTTCCAATACTTGTCTGGAGAACTCGGGGAATTCATCGAGAAAAAGCACGCCTCGGTGCGAGAGCGAGATTTCTCCTGGTTTACATTTGGCACCGCCACCCACGAGCGACACGGCCGAAGCTGTGTGGTGAGGCGAGCGAAATGGCCTTTGCAACCAGCTTTGCGGAATTAATTCTCCACTGATAGAACGTATAGCCGCGAGTTCCAGGCTCTCATGCTCTTCAAGCGGCGGTAGTATGCCTGGAAGCCGGGAGGCCAGCATGGATTTGCCTGTTCCAGGCGGGCCATAAAATAACAAGTTGTGCCCGCCCGTTGCGGCGATTTCCAGAGCGCGTTTTGCCTGCGCTTGGCCCTTCACATCAGACAAATTTGGAAATGAAGGGCTGTGTAAGGGTGAGTTTAAGGTTGCCAGGGGTAAGTTTTCGCGCTTGTGTAAATGTGCACACACGCTCAGTAAATTTCGGGCGGAGTAAATCTCTGCATTTTTGCAGAGCGCAGCCTCCTGTGCGTTCACTTCGGGTAGTACCAGTGCGCGGCCCTCATTTTTACTGGCTAACACAGCAGCAATACAGCCTTTTACGCCCCGCAGATTGCCTGAAAGGGCAAGTTCGCCAATAAACTCAAAACGGTGAAGGTCTACTACTGGTATTTGGTTGGAAGCCGCGAGAATGCCCAAGGCAATGGCCAAGTCATAACGTCCACCCTCTTTTGGAAGATCAGCCGGGGCCAAATTGACAGTAATGCGCCGCTGTGGAAATTCGAAGTGACTGTTAAGCAAAGCGCTGCGCACACGATCCCGACTTTCTTTAACCGCTGTTTCAGGCAAGCCGACAATAGTGAAGGCGGGCAGGCCGTTTGAGAGGTGGGTTTCAACAGAGATAAGAGGTGCTTCGATACCCAATTGGGCACGCGTATAGATATGTGCGAGAGACATAGCCTTTCCTTTGACTGTGAGATTTCCTTTGGGACTAGTCTAACGCGTGCAAATTGTGTTGTCAGCTCCTGATTTCAGGGTAAATTTTCCAATTGATCGAGGCGCTTTTCCAGTTCATTCAACAGCTTGCGCGTGCGTGCTAGCACTTCTGCCTGAGCATCGAATTCTTCCCGTGTAACCAGGTTGAGCTTTCTGAGGGCTGACTCTATTAAAGGTTTAAGGCGTGAGCTGTCAGGGATTTCGCTTTCTTTAAAAACTGCCTGGATGTCATCAACGATTTGTTTTGCTAACTGATCTATCATGTTCAGGTTTACCGCTTTGAACGCGCCTTCAGAGCTGCGCGCCCTCAAATAAAGCTGAAGGCGCGAGATCCTAGACTGGAATTAAAAGGTGATTTTACCCGTTACACCAAAAAAGCTCACATCGGAATCCAATACCGTGTACTCAGCTTCAAAACTTAAATTATTGCCGACAGCAATACCCCCGCCTAATCCATAACTGATCCCAGTTTCAGAGTCACCTGCGCCGTCCAAAGAAGCAATACCGATTTTTCCAAGGAAGTAAAGGTCCCCGCTTGAACGATAGGTTCCATAAACTGCCATGGAATCAACATCGATACGGCCTATTTCGGTTTTCAGGAGTTCTAGTTCCGCTGCCACACGAGGGGTAGCGCGATAGCCAAGCTGAATGCCCATTGCCGTATCTGAACCGGCTCCATCAAAATCCATGCTGCCTACTTTAATTCCTGCAGAAAAATCTCCCTGCGCCGCGTAGCTGCCAACAGATGTGACCAGCGAAAAAATGAACGTAAATAACACAACACCTCGATTCTTGATGTATTTCATGTCTTCTCCAAATAAGTAATGTTTTTGTATGCCCCGAACTGGGGATGAAATAACTATAATGGGCTTCACGAAATACACGCAACAGATTGATGCGCCTAACTATTAAAGTTGAGAACCAGGCGCCACTGCGTTAACGTCGAGTTTTGAAAAATAAATTCTAAATCTATGAATTCCTTGAATAGACCGAAGGGGCACGCAGCGACGCTTGCAACCGTAAAGCATGAGACGGTCGAAGAACGCAGGTGGTTAGGCTCGCTTACTTTGCATCTGGAAAAAAGGGCCGAAAAGACCGTTTTGGCGCGCACCTGGCACGAAGGCCCCTTAAGAGTGCAGCGTCCTTTTTATCCAGAAAAATCTGACTGTTGCCATGTTTATGTACTGCATCCACCGGGCGGTTTGGTTATTGGTGATAAACTGGAAATCAAGGCGAAGCTCAATCAAAAGGCACAAGCTTTGCTTACCACTCCTTCGGCAGGAAAGATCTACGGAGCGAAAAATCGCCGTGCGACACAAAGCCAGCGGGTGAATTTTCAAGTTGCCGAGGACGCCTGTTTAGAGTGGCTCCCGCAGGAAACGATTATTTTTGATAGCGCACACGCGCAGCTTGCAACGCGCATTGACATTAGCGCCTCCAGCCGTTTTTTTGGCTGGGATATTGTGCGTTTAGGCCGAGCGGCAAGCGGCGAAAAATTTACGTGTGGCCGCTGTGAGCAAAGCCTGGAAATATGGCAAGATAACAAACCGCTATTTATCGAAAAAAATAAAATTGTTGCAGGATCAGACATTCAAAGCGCGACTTGGGGCCTGCAATCAAAAAATACTTTTGGCACTTTGGTTGCGACAGTAGTGTTGAGCCGAGAAGACATCGACAATTTATATACTAAGCTGGCCGAATATAACAAAGGGCTTTGGGGTTTAACGCAGAAAAACCAATTGTTTATTGCACGCTATCTTGGTGACGAAGTCAGTCATTGTCGAAAAGGCTTTGAATTAATTTGGCGTGAAACGCGAATACATTTTAATAACAAGAACGCGGTGGTTCCGCGCATCTGGCACACTTAAAAATCAATATAGAAATAACAGGCATACACTATGGAACTGAGTCCAAGAGAAAAAGATAAGCTGTTAATTTTTACCGCTGCATTAGTCGCAGAAAGGCGTAAAGCCAAGGGGATAAAACTCAATTATCCAGAGGCGATGGCTTTTATCAGCGCAGAAATAATGGAAGGCGCACGCGAAGGGAAAACGGTTGCGGAATTGATGAACTATGGTCGGACACTTTTAAGCAAGGAAGATGTTATGGACGGTATTCCAGAACTCATTCATGAAGTACAAGTGGAAGCGACCTTTCCGGATGGAACAAAGTTAGTTACGGTTCACAACCCGATTGTTTAAGTTGATATTTATGCACTTATTCAAAATAGCGCTTAATACAAAAAAATTAATTTAGGGGAATACCTATGATTCCAGGAGAATATCAAATTCAAGACGGTGAGCTTGAATTGAATGCGGGCCGAAAAACGTTGACCTTAACAATTGAAAACACAGGCGATAGACCGATTCAAGTTGGATCACATTACCATTTTTACGAAACCAATCCCGCTTTGAAATTTGATCGCGAAGCGGCTAAAGGTTTTCGATTAAATATTCCAGCCGGTACAGCTGTGCGTTTTGAACCGGGTCAGGATCGTGATGTTGAATTAGTTGCGCTGGCGGGCAAGCGAAGAGTATTTGGCTTTCGCGGTGACGTAATGGGGGACCTCTAAGATGAGTAAAATAGATCGCCGCGCCTACGCGGATATGTTTGGCCCAACTGTGGGAGATAAAGTCAGATTGGGCGACACCGAATTGTGGATAGAAGTTGAAAAAGATTTCACCACCTACGGTGAAGAAGTGAAATTCGGTGGCGGTAAAGTGATTCGAGATGGCATGGGTCAAAGCCAAGCGCTCAGCAAAGATGTGCCCGATACCATCATCACCAATGCTTTAATCCTTGATCACTGGGGCATCGTTAAAGCTGATGTCGCTATAAAAAACGGACGTATTAGTGCCATCGGCAAAGCAGGTAATCCTGACATTCAACCGGACGTTACAATTGAAATTGGCCCAGGCACAGAAGCCATTGCCGGTGAAGGACAAATTCTTACTGCAGGCGCTATCGACGCACACATACATTTTATTTGCCCGCAGCAAATTGAAGAAGCACTTATGAGTGGAATTACCACCATGATTGGGGGTGGAACGGGGCCAGCAACAGGTACCAATGCAACAACCTGCACACCCGGCCCCTGGCATATTGCAAAAATGTTAGAAGCGTCTGAAAGTTTTGCAATGAACCTTGGGTTTTTAGGAAAGGGTAACGCCAGCTTGCCCGGGCCCTTAAACGAACAATTGGAAGCAGGCGCGCTCGGCCTGAAATTACACGAAGATTGGGGCACAACGCCTGCCGCAATAGATAATTGTTTAAGTGTTGCAGAAAATTACGATGTACAAGTTGCGATTCACACCGACACTTTGAATGAAAGTGGTTTTGTTGAAGATACCTTGGCCGCAATGAAAGGCCGTACCATTCACACCTACCACACTGAAGGTGCAGGTGGTGGCCATGCACCAGACATTATTAAAGCCTGTGGTAGTTCAAATGTTTTGCCCTCATCGACCAACCCAACACGTCCTTACACAATTAATACAGTTGACGAACATTTGGATATGCTAATGGTGTGTCATCACCTTGATCCAAATATTCCTGAGGATGTGGCTTTTGCCGATTCAAGAATTCGTAAAGAAACAATTGCAGCGGAAGACATACTTCACGACCTGGGTGCTTTTTCTATGATTGCATCCGATTCGCAAGCGATGGGTCGCGTGGGTGAAGTGATTTGTCGTACCTGGCAAACCGCACATAAAATGAAAGTACAACGCGGTTACTTAAAAGAAGACAGTCAAAACGATAACTTCCGAGCTAAACGTTACATTGCAAAATACACAATCAATCCAGCCTTAACGCACGGCATTGCACATGAAGTGGGTTCAATTGAAGTCGGAAAATTAGCAGATCTTGTTTTATGGAAACCAGCATTTTTCGGTGTAAAACCTTCAATGATCATTAAAGGCGGCGCAATTGCAGCAGCCCCCATGGGCGACCCCAATGCTTCGATCCCTACACCGCAGCCTGTTCACTATCGCCCAATGTTTGGTAGTTACGGCAAAGCCGTTACTGCAACTTCAGTAAATTTTGTGAGCCAAGCAGCGATTAATGCTGGGCTCAGAGATAAGCTTGGTTTGCAGCGTGCTTTAGTTGCCGTAAAAAATTGTCGTACAGTGACAAAAGAAAAAATGATTCATAACAGCTACCAACCCGTAATGGAAGTTGACCCGGAAACTTACGAAGTGCGTGCAGACGGAGAGTTACTTGTCTGTGAGCCCGCAGAAATACTTCCATTGGCTCAGCGATATTTTCTTTTTTAATCAAGTTCATTTCATCAATGCAGTCAACACAGATTTTTAATCCGTTGTTGACTGCACACTTCCAGGTTTAACACCATGCTCGAAGCTTTTAAATTTATCACAACAAATCAACCCACTCAGGATGCAGTAACACTTACCTTTGAGGAAAGAAAAAAATCCCGTCATCGCACTAAAACAGAAACGGGAAAGGAATTGGGTTGGTTTTTGGAACGCGGGCATGTGTTGTCGGATGGTGAGATACTTGAATGTAATGATGGTTCTCTAATAAAAGTAATCGCAGCAGCAGAATCAGTCAGCGAAGTCATTTCTGATGATGCGTTTGCGTTAACGCGAGCTGCCTATCATTTAGGGAATCGTCATGTTCCATTGCAAGTGGGTAAGGGATTCTTACGCTATCAGCATGATCATGTATTGGACGATATGATTAAGGGCTTAGGGCTTGAAGTTAAACACGAAAACAAAACATTTCAGCCCGAAAATGGCGCTTATCACGGTAGTCACCAGCATTCTCACAACCACTAGATATCAATACAGTATTTTTGTTGTGCCACCTAAGTGCAAAACACAGGCTTTTGCCTCCTAGTTACGAGTGCAATAATTGTACAGCCTGGAGGGGGCGTGTTTGTTGGCCTCCAGAGGATGTGGTATAAACTTATAACGTAATAAAGAGGCAAAATGTCGGATTAAACACGGCGTTTTGCAACCTAATAATATTGTTATGTGGCAAACCAATGATAAACATTATAGATTTAAGGGATCAAATCAATTCCATTAATCGAGAAATTAACGGTTTATCAGAATCAGAAATATTCGGCTATTTGAATAAATATGGGGAAATTGAAATGCTCGATATTAAACAGGGAGTTGAAATTAAATTATTTAGGTATAGGTCCCGAGCAGGCAGAGAAGCAGCGTTCTATATAAAGGAAGGAAAAATCTTTATCGCTCATTCGCATGAATAATTACTTAGGTCCAAGAGCTTAATGAATAAACCACATAACAAACCAGTTAACGCCCGGCAGCAAGCTGCCTCGGAC
>JBNKVX010000023.1:0-43863 GCA_050299435.1 Cellvibrionaceae bacterium
TGGATAGCACTGACAACAAAGCCAACAAGGAGCGCAACAATCACCCCCACTTTGGCCAGTCTGAACGATATACCCTGAAAAAAACTTTGCACTATGCACCTTTCAAGACTTTTTCACTACCAGATAAGTTCACTCTAAGCTTAGACCTTATTTTGATTTTTATGGCGCCAATTTCCGCCATTTGCTTGGGTCAAAATGACAAATCTGAAAGTCTTTATTTAAGATTAATCGCTTTTATTTTTAGTTCCTCCAGTACCGGTTCTCTTGCTATTTTCAGGTTTTCAAAATCAAACAGCTGGGTGTCGCCCAGTTGCGATGGCGAGACTCTCTGAATTGCACCGAAGATACTTTCTATTCTGCCTGGATACTGCTGCTCCCATTCCCGCAACATAGCTTTTACCGCCTGGCGCTGCAAGTTCTCTTGAGATCCACACAAGTTGCAAGGAATGATGGGAAAAGCTTTGGCATCGGCATAAGCTGCCAAATCTCGCTCCTCACAATAGGCCATCGGCCTAATAACTATATTGCGCTTGTCGTCTGAGAGTAGTTTTGGCGGCATCGCCTTCATCCTTCCAGAATAGAACAAGTTTAGGAAAAGCGTCTCAATAATATCGTCGCGATGATGGCCCAAGGCTATTTTAGTTGCACCAATATCTTCCGCGAAGCCGTACAGACTACCTCTGCGCAAACGCGAACACAGGCCACAGGTTGTCTTGCCTTCCGGAACAATTGATTTCACTACGCTATAGGTATCGCGCTCCAGTATATGAAAAGACACCTGTTGTTGGCTCAAATAACTGGGGAGTACATCTTCCGGAAATCCTGGTTGTTTTTGATCGAGGTTTACCGCTACCAACTCAAACTTAACAGGAGCAGTTTTCTGAAGGTTTAACAAAATATCCAACATGCAATAAGAATCCTTTCCTCCGGAAAGACAGACCATGATCAAATCGCCCTCTTCAATCATATTGAAATCGGCAATTGCCTTGCCCACATTGCGACGTATTCGCTTTTGCAACTTGTTAAATTCAAGTTTGTTTTTTCGTTCTTTTTCCAACAAATCGATCCTATTTGTTACCCCAGATTTTGAAGCGGCATTGTACGGACTTTAAACAATAGAGGAAACAGCGGCAAAGTCCGTCCGTCTGTGTGCAAGCCCTTTCCTCTATACCTGATGCTATATGCCTATTTCCGTGGCCTGGACGGCCACTAAATACAGGCACGCCTCTTGCAAATTCCTCCTGAAACAGGCTTTTGCATATACACCCATGGACCGGATCACTATGGATAAAATTCAAGTTTTTTCACGTTCAGAATACAAAAATGATTGGCTTCCTCAAGAAGCGGAACTCCTACTTGACCAAATGGACAAACAGCTCGGTTTACAGGTGTACCTAGCCACACAAGATAATGCTCGACTCAGTACCTTACTGGGTTTTGATTTGTGCAACGGAGAATTGTTTCTCGATACGATTCAATACAGTTCCTATTACGAACTTAAAGCAATGTGTGAACTTGACCCGACCGTTAAGGTCGTGATCGAATTAAAACAAGGCGCGTACATAATGGAAGGAAAAATTGCCGAACTCCAAAACCGGGGACGAACTTATTGTGTATCGGTCTTGATTCAGCGTGCCATTTTTTCATCCTGCAAACGCGTACAGGAACGTGTGTATTTTGAAAAAAATTATCGGCCCAAAGTTCAATTATGCCCCCCCTGGGAGCCCGCCGTTAATGGTGAGCTCGTCAATTTAAGTCCTATTGCCTGCCAGATCTATTTGCCGGGCCAAGATGTTCGACCCAAGATCAAAAACAGACAGGCTCAATTCAAAGTCAAGTTTAATGACCAGTTTGAAATGGACTGTACGAGTGATGTTCTCCAATCCAAATTTTTAAGACAACCCTGTTGTCACAACATATTGAGATTGAAATTTTATGGTTTGAATCCCCCTCAGCAAGAACAAATCAAAACCTTTGTGCATACTCTACTACAACAATCTAAACTCGAAAATGAATCCTGGGTTGCCTGATTTAGGGACATTTTAGTTCCACTCGCCATCCAGGTTATTATGCTGACTCTGAAAATCAGCGATATATCATTATGCAAAACATTCCGTGGACCGAAACCCGTATACTCGACATCGATCGCAAACATATTTGGCATCCTTATTCCGCTTTTAATTCTAGTGATCCCTTGTACCCAGTTAAATCTGCTACGGGTGTTGAAATTGAACTTTTCGATGGCAGGCGACTAATCGATGGGATGGCATCGTGGTGGTCGGTTATTCACGGCTATAACCACCCACGTTTAAATCAAGCGGCAAAAAATCAAATAGATCAGTTCTCTCATGTAATGTTCGGTGGGCTAACGCATGAACCCGCCGCGCGTCTCACAGAACAACTCATACAGATCAGTCCAACGAGCTTGAATAAAGTATTTTTCAGTGATTCAGGCTCAGTCAGTGTCGAAGTCGCGATGAAAATGGCCATACAATTTCAGCTTGCACGGGGAATGAAAAACAAAAACCGCTTTCTCAGTTTTCGTGGCGCCTACCACGGCGACACCTTTAAAGCGATGTCAGTTTGTGACCCTATTAATGGAATGCACGCTCATTTTTCAGCCTGTCTTGATCAACAATTTTTTTGTGACGCACCCGCTTGCGGGTTTGGCCAGGAATGGCAGGAACAATATATTGAAAACCTTCAATTGGTTTTGTCTGAAAATAGTCAGCATATCGCCGCCATCATTCTAGAACCCATAGTGCAAGGTGCTGGAGGGATGCGCTTTTATTCTCCACAATTTCTCAAGCGCACCTATGAACTAGCGCAAATGCACGATGTTCTTTTTATCGCAGACGAAATAGCGACAGGCTTTGGTCGCAGCGGAAAATTATTTGCCTGTGAACATGCTGAAATTTCTCCGGACATAATGTGCCTGGGAAAAACACTCACTGGCGGCTATCTCAGTTTTGCCGCCACACTGTGCACCGATGACATTGCCTCGACAATCTGCGCTTCCGAGCCCGGAGTACTGATGCATGGCCCAACTTATATGGGCAACCCCTTAGCCTGCGCAATCGCAAGCGAAAGCATCAGCCTGTTGATTGAAAGTGACTGGACATCAAATATTCAGAATATTGAGAAATTGCTACTTCAAGGCCTGATGCCCGCCACAGAACTCAACTCAGTACACGAGGTACGCGTACTTGGTGGCATCGGTGTGATTGAAATGAAGTCGCCAGTTTCGCTTAAAGAAGTTCAGCCCATGTTTGTTGAAAAAGGCATCTGGCTTCGCCCCTTTGGAAAACTCATTTACACCATGCCTCCCTATATAATCTCTAGCCAGCAACTGACCTTATTGTGTGAAAAAATCGTTGAATGTGTTCAACAAATATAAATTATTCGTCTTCTACTTTGGAAAAGCTAATCACAAACATGGCACCAGGGCTGACATTTTTTACAGAAATCGAGGCATTCATCAATCGAAGCAATTCCTTTACCAATGCCAAGCCTATACCTGTACCCTTAGTCTCTCGTATCAATTCACTTTCTCCTCGGTAAAATAGCGAAAATATTTGATTCATGTTTGATTGATCAACCCCAGGGCCATAATCTCGAATCTTCAGGACAACTGCTTCGCCCTCTTCACCGAATTCAATATCAATACGTTTAATTTCCGCTCCATATGAAAATTTTATGGCATTGTCTACAAGGTTAATGAGCACTTGAAGTATTAAGTCTTCGTCAACTTTAACCAGTGCTTCCGGCGAACCACAATTCAGATTTAATTCAAAACCAGCACGAGAAACCTGGCTACTTATTGTTGATTTTAAAATATCAATAATCTCTCCCAATCGCCTTTCTTTAATTTCTGCGCCCAATTCACTGCGCGTCATTCTTGCAAGTTGCAATATATTATTGATAAGGCGCGTTAAGCGCTCACTCTCATGAAAAATATAATTGTAGTACTCATTTTTCTTGCTTTCATCTACCCAACCTTCCTTCAACATTTCACCATACATGCGAATAGATGTAAGTGGCGTTTTTAACTCGTGACTTATTGAAGAAACGAAATCTTGTTGTTGCTGCGCGATAGCAACTTGTTTAACTAACAATCGGTAAATTAGATAACAACCTAACAATAAGATTAATAGAAATGAAGCGGCAGAAAGATAGATTGCGCGCGAGGCGGCACCAAGCGGAAGATGCTCTATAGTGTAAAGCAATTCACCATCCCCAAGTGGTGTTGGCAAATTGTGGTTGTATAACACTGTGCCACTCAGTCGTGAAGTGCTGACATCCAATTTTCCAGAGTAGCTCATACGCTCTGAATAGGGATTCTCTCCCCCTTCCAACACTTCGATAATTTCATCGGCCCAAACTACAGCCAGTGCACTCATATTTGCCAGAACGCTAGCTTGGTATTCACGCGCTATCAAATCATTAACTACCTGAGATCGATCCAATAAGAACCCTTGCATATAACGCTTGTTTTCTTGCCAAACCTGTCGGTAAAACAAAAGATGTCCGGTCTCTAGGGATAAGACATTTAAGCTACCTATACGACTTTCGAATAAGCTGAATTTCGTTGGCATTTCTCGAGCGACGCTTGCATCATCTTCAACCTGTTGAGACAAATCATGCTGCTCAGCTTCAGCGCCAGAATCAATCCGGGAGGGGGAGTTGAGCGAACCAAGCGTTTCAAGAAGCTCTTGTTCAAATCGCACTTTCGGTTTTTTTTCCTTCTTACTTAAAGCTTTGTGGTTGTCGAGTCGATCTTCTTTAGCTTTTTCGTTGTCGTCTGCATCCTGCAGACCTCTATCACTGACTTTTGATCTTAAAGTATCGTCAAGGTTGTTGTCTTCAATATATTGCTTTTTACCAACCAACTTTCTTTTTACTAAACTACTGCGTTTCTCCTGCTGCAAGTTTTCTACCGCCTCAAAGCTTTTTTCATCTTCAGTTAGCAGTTTATTCTCCAGCAATATTTTTTTTGTCGAATTTTGCTGAGCAAGACGACTAGCGTAATCAAGTTCACTCAAGCCATAGCGTTTGTAATCGAAATTTGGCGCTGGTAAAAGCGGAGTCGTAAACCGATTTAAATCGTCAATCTGAAAATAGCCTACCAAGCCATTAATTTTCTCCTCTTCGACAAGGTTGGCCAGTGGCGACCTCTGAATCCAGACATTTCCTGGCCCTCCCATAGCCACAGTGAACTGGTAATCACCAAAACTTCGCTCGTTTTCGTGTCGAACCAACTGTTCGATTGTTCGTTCTATACGTTCACTAAGTTCTTTAGCTTGCAACTGGAAGCGATGAAAAGACTCCCATTGCAGTTGATCGTAGGCCTGATAAACAATTATTGATCCGACAGAAGACAATAATGCAAAAAATAGCAATAAAACCAATCTAATTTTCCATATAGAAAAATTAATTCGACCTTTTCGCTCCAAACGACTCAACATTTAATAAACACGCTATTTAGCAAATTCGGTTTGCCCCGGACTAAAGGAACAGTGATTTAAATCTCTTCGCAACATAAACGATAACCTGCACCTCGCACAGTAACGATAACTTTGGGAACTTTTGGATCCATTTCCAGTTTTCGCCGTAGCTTGGCAATATGGATATCAACGGTACGAGTTTCGATCGCCGCTTGCTTATCGTAACCCCAAACCTTATTCAGAAGTTCATCTCGCTCTACAGCGCGGGCACGGTGTTGATAAAGATAAACCAGTATTTCCATTTCCTTTTTCGTGAACGACAACTCTTGCTGGCGCATTTTTCCGCTCAAGCAAGGTGGGTTTAAATGTGCTCCATTGGCTAAAACGATATCTTCCTTCACCGGGTTTTCTGGGCGCACACGACGGAGTACCGCTTTAATGCGCAATACCAATTGGGCAACTGAAAAAGGTTTCGTAATATAATCATCCGCCCCCAGTTTTAAGCCTTGAATTATATCCTCGTCACTTCCCTTCGCCGTTAGCATTATGATTGGCAATTCTGGATCTTGCTCTCTCACTGCATCGCAAATACTGAAGCCATCAACCCCCGGCAACATGACATCCAGAAGAACCAAATCAAACTTGCCACTGCATGCCAAGGCGAGTCCTGTATTGCCCTCTTCGGCAAAATCAACCTTAAAACCGTGGTAGATCAGCACATCGACCAAGCCAGTTCGAATGGCTTCTTCATCTTCAACAACCAAAATGCGGGGCTTATCCACCATAGAAACACACCAGCAAACAGAAATATTCTTAAGAAGGCTTAGTTTAAATAATTAGATCAAGACGTGTTGTAAATTTATTGTAAATTATTAATGTTGTCTCAGCTCATAGACTGCAGTCACAGTGCAACCGTTATTGGAGTACTTCAAACTGGAACACAAACTATCCAACAAGGTGATGCCACGACCGAAGGAATCCTCGTTTCCACCAATATCTTGCTTGATCACTTGATAGTCAAAACCTTTTCCACTATCCGTGATCTCAAGGATTACTTTGTTGGGGGACCCCTTTATATAGGAAAAATCAAGGTCAATTGACTGCTCGCTCACATTTTCTAAACGCTCTGCGCGCAATTTATAATACAGATCAAAACCATCCGGCGTTAATTTTAATGATGAATCCAAACCGAGAACACCATGCTCAAGTGCATTACTGAACAGCTCACTGACGATAGTAAATATTTTATCTTGATGTAATTCAATACCTTGTATGCTCGACACAAAGCAAATCACCTGATTCACGACACTGGTGTTTTTTAAATCCTCATCTTCCAGATGCATTTTAAAGGACCAGGGGAAAGAGCTCGCTCGGTGTAACTCAGCCGCCACATCTACCACCTCATCAGATTCTTTCGCACAATGTACCACCTTCCCAACCTTGAGCTTGACGATGGAAATATCATCTGCCTGTTCTGTATCCTCACAAAACTCATGAACAGCGTCTTTTATTGCAGAAATTACATCTGAGTTTTCATTAAGAATAATTTCATGCACTCGGCGGTAACCAAATTCCTCACCATGTTTGTTTTGCGCTTCATTAACGCCATCCGTATAAATATATACTTCAGTTCCCTCTGATAATTCCAGAAGCACTGCTCGATCGTCAAATTCTTCTGGCGCAAGAATACCAAGGGGCATATAGCTTCCAGGCATTTCTGTAAATTTGGTTCTTCCAGGATCAACAACTATCAGATCATTCATGCCACCCGACCAACACAATATACTGCTTCCGTCATACTCCATAAACATTAGGGTCGCACAAAAAAACATATTGCGTGGCAGAATTTCAAATAAACGAGTATTAATTTCTCTAGCGATAAGCGAGACACTTGCCTGTCTCTCTGTAAATTGAAAAAATATTTCTGTAACCGGCAAAGACGCAATAGAAGCAGCTAAGCCATGACCAGTAAAATCCCCTACAAGGATATAGACTCCACCTGAAGGTGAGGGTGAAATTAACACAAGGTCACCATCAAACATTGAGGCTGGCGAAGTGTAGGTGTCCACATTAATACAACGCGTTTTCACTCGCGCCATACATTTGGCAAATACGTGCTCAACAATAGCATGCTCCCTATCCATCATACGGCGATGATAGTCCAACTTTTCATGAGCCGTTTTCAAATTATTGTATAGATTTCGCGACCGGGCGTGTGCGTTGATTTTTGCCAAAAGTACATCTTCGTTTACGGGCTTGGGGACAAAATCATCGCCTCCTGCCTCCAAACAACGAGACAGTATATCGGTATCATCGAGGGCCGTTACAAAAATAATTGGAACAAACTTATCATTGTGTTGTGTCTTGATTTCGCGTGTAGCGCTGATCCCATCCATTTCAGGCATATTAACATCCATTAACACCAAATCAATTTCCGTATCTGCCTTACACCTCGCGCAAGCGTCAAGACCATTCTCAGCCTCAACAATCTCATGCCCTTCATCTTCTAAAATAAATAACAAAATATCGCGATTGAAAGCTTGATCGTCTACAACCAAGATACGCACTGGAAGTTCCTATTGAATTTCAAATTTCAGATCAAAGCGGGAAATAGAAAGAATTTTTTTGATTTGCTCATTTGTATTAATGATTACAATTTTTACTTCCTGCGGGGTGAAAAACCCCTTTGCGTTGATCAACATCCCCAAGGCGGAGCTGTCAATGTACTGAGTATTTCGAAAATCGATATCAACCGTTTTACGTTTTAAATCATTAAGGGATTCATAACTTTTTCTAAATTGTTCAACGCTACTAAAGTCAAAACGTTCGTCAAGAATAATTGCAGCTTTATCATCTGTTCGACTTACTGAAATAGTCATAAATTACTCCATGTTTCCAAACACACTATATCGCCCACATTATTGATCTTAGGGCCAAGTGGAATTAATACAACTCGATATCACCGCCATCTTTAGAACTTTGACTTTCTTTCCTGGCAACTCTAAGCTCACCTAAGTCTTCAATTTTTGTTCGCGAATGAATTAAAACTGTTTCGATATCATTGCCGCTGTTTAATGCTTCGTTACACGTACGCAAAAGGCGGCTGAGGTTTTCAACACACTTCATTAGATTGTCGCTCAACTGTGATACGCGATCTCCTGACTGCAATGCTGTCACTGCTTTTCCAATTTCAATATTAATTTCCTCTCCAATATCTGCTCCACGTGCAACATTCTCAGTAATTTTTTCATTCACCGCTTCTAACTCAGCAAGCATGGCATCGAGCTGACCTTTCGCATCGATTGCAATATTCATATCCAGCGATGCAATTTCGCCTACCACTTTTTCTACGCTACTTACTGTATTTTTTGCGGTTTCTGCACGTTCACGAATTTGTTCGTTCAGTGAGTTGGAATCTTGGGACAATTTACGCACCTCATCAGCGACCACCGCAAACCCTCTTCCGGCTTCACCTGCCCGCGCCGCTTCGATAGCTGCATTTAGGGCAAGTAGGTTTGTTTGGTCTGCGATACCGCGTATATCACTAATAAGGACAAACATCCCGTCAAGATGTTTGACCATATCCTGGATACTGTGGACTGCCTGAATGCTTTTATCACTGATATCGATAAACAAGTTCACATAGTCATCCAGTATACGGCCGACTTCATGGGCAAAACGTTTGAGGGACACTTCATTTTCTTCACTGTTATCGGAGATAGATAGCCGCTCAACGATGCCCATCATTAAATCTTTTTCGGCCTGGGCTGAACTAGACAACCCCTGAAAGCTTGCATGCAGATGTAAGGAGGATTCTTCTACGAGCTTTTTAATTTCAGAGGAGATTTCACTCATATCACTGCACACTGGCAGGGCACGCGAACTCACTGAATGCTCCATATCACGCAAATAAATCAGGGATTTAGAGCACTCGGTGCTGTCATCTACAAACTCATCTGAGGGTAGCCATAAAATGACAAATCCAATGCCAGCCACGACAAGCAGCATGAAGGCACCAACGTGTGGAGAATTAAGCCAATACACCAGGGCCACTGCAACAAGGGTTGTTGCGGCGAGAGTCATGGCTTTTAAGCCGAGGTTTTGCATAGATAAAAAAGCCTTAATTATCAGTTACTCAGACGCCAACTATCTTCAGCGCTCATAATTAAGACTAGTTGTGGAAATTACTTTGCGCCAATTTATAGCGAATAAATCCCCACCGCCTTACGTACCTCCTCCATCAATGGCTGACAGATTTCCCGAGCTTTTTTTGCACCTTTTAGCAGCGTCTCCTCAATTAGCTGACCCTCTTCCATCAGTTGATGGTAACGCTCCCTGGCTTCCTTGAGCTCGTCATTAATGAGTTCAAAAAGGCATTTTTTGGCCTCACCCCAAGCAATGCCGCCGTGAAACTGATCCCGCATCCAGTCACGTTGGTCGCCGTTGGCAAAAGCACTCCATACTTGAAAAACGGTTGAATCGTTTGGATCTTTCGGTTCACCCGGTTCCAACAGGTTTGTTTTGATTTTATTGATGTGTTTACGCAGCGGCTTTTCTGGCAAAAATAGCGGAATGGTATTGTGGTAACTTTTGCTCATTTTGCGACCATCCAGCCCCAACAGCACTTCGATATTTTTATCGATATCGGCTTCAGGCAAGATAAAGGTTTCACCAAAGTGGTGATTAAATCGTGATGCGATATCGCGAGCAATTTCAATATGTTGGATTTGATCTTTGCCAACTGGCACACGATGGGCATTAAATAACAATATGTCAGCAGCCATTAAAACCGGGTAACTGAACAGACCCATGGTTATTGCTTTATCGGGGTCTTCTCCTTCAGCCAGATTCTTGTCCACCGCATCTTTATACGCATGAGCGCGATTCATCAAACCTTTTGCCGCCATACAATTCAAAATCCAGCACAGTTCAGATATTTCAGGAATATCTGATTGCCTGTAAAAAATATTGTTTTCCGCATCCAGCCCCAATGCCAGCCAAGTCGCAGCGATTTCCTTGGTTGACTGGTGAATTTGCTCGGGTTCCTGACACTTGATTAATGCGTGCAGATCGGCAAGAAAGTAAAACCCCATATTCTGGTCTTCATGACTTGCTGCAATTGCCGGTTTAATTGCTCCCACATAATTGCCCAAGTGTGGGGTACCCGTAGTAGTGATTCCAGTTAGGACGCGCTGTTTACTCATTGATCTAGAGACTTATCATGTTGTCGAGGGAGCGCATCATACTTCGAGGGCAGCAAGAGATTCAAATACTTGGCGGTAGTGATTAATTTGAGCTGACCACGACCACTCCGCGGCATGGCCTTTGATTATCTTTTTGTGCGCCTCCAAATTAGCCTGCAATGTCAAAAATGTCTCTACTGCCAAGGCTGCCTCTTGTTTGCAATCCGCTTCATGTGCAGTATAACGATAATCAGCGGGTATATAGTCCCGATATGCCATGCGATCAGGCACCAGGGGTATACAGCCACATGCACAGGCTTCCATGATGGATAAACCCTGAAAATCATGCAGTGCAGTAGAAATTACGATATCTGATTCAAACAAGACCCTGATATAGGCATCGCGACTTGGAATGTGGCCCCAATGTCCTAACCACCCTCTGGATTCCAGGAGATTCAAAATATTCTCAAATTCTTTCGGCTGCTGACGAAATTGCTGACCGACCACATGCACACGCAGAGCAAAATTTTTATCAAGTAATCTTAAGAATTCAAGCAAGCGATCTGGCCCCTTATCGTATTCCCAGCGGTGATTCCACAGAAGTGTTAGCGTGTTATTTTGTCTGGGTATCCTTGATTTGGTTTGATAAAGCTCGTCAACGATGGGGACCATCAGCGTCAAACTTTTCTCTTCCAACAACTCGGAAAAACCTTGAGGTTTTTCGTCCGGAAACTTTTGAATAAGTTCACTCACCCCAGTGAGAAATGTGTTTTTGTTATAGCGAGAGTTAAAAATGAGTTTCTCGGCGCACAGTGCCGAATAAACACTCACCATTTGTGCCTCTAATAAACTATGAGTGTTCGGTGATTGCGGATACGCAAATTGATTTTCGTGAAAATATAAGAATGCGGGTGTCGCCGCTAGAGAAGGAAAAAGCCCGCGTAAAGTTGCCAAATCCACCATAGAGGTAGCAAGCACTAAATCGTATTTTTGTTTTAGGATTTGTTTATGCGAGGCCCACCAGGAGAGCGGATTACCTCGAGTTCGCCACGCGAAATAACGCGGCGACAAACTTAGAAGTGTCCACTCAAATTCCGGTAGAGCCTGCTGAAGACTGTGACACCAATACTTGTGACTTTGAGCATGGTACGCAGATAGAACCAGGATTTTAGGCAGCGTCCGCGTCCCTCGGACTACGCAAAATGAAAGCGTCGTAGCCCGCCTGACACAGCAAATGTGCTGCAATATCGGCTCGGCTACCCGCATCATCAGGTACGACATAAATGTTGCCGTCACCTAAATCCGGTATTGCAGAGCGCAAGCGAGACAGCGGCACATTGACGCTTCCCGGGACATGCCTCATCCTGAATTCCATCGGCATCTTCACATCAATGAGCTTATACGGGCGCTCTAAGCCGTTTAGTTTATCGCTTTCTAAATACTGTAAAACGGGGCACTTCAGTAAGGCACTGAAGTCTTCATGATTCAACCTTTTGAGCATACCATCTGTCAGCATTTCCACTGAGGCATTGCGCACAGTCTCACCTAATAAGGCTTCTTCACCAAAATGACTGCCAGGACCAAGTTCAACGTCAACACTTTTACAGGCGTTGTAAACATGGGCGTGACCACTCGCTAAAACATAGAAATAATCGCCACTTTCACCTTCACGGAGCACAATTTCGCCTTGTTTGACCAGGCAGTCTTCGAAGCGCAAAAACAATTCCTGCACTTGGGTAATAGGGATTCGTTCAAATAAGGGAGACTGCAAAAGTGCAGACATCCAGTCACCTTTACTGTCATTTTGAATTTCTTCCACCCCAAATCCGCCTTCAGGCACACCCACACCATCCAGCTCGTCTTCATCAATTGACTGACTCCAGGCGACAATTCGGTCCAACACCTCAAGATCAATCGAAATGATCGTAACTGACGATTTTGCCAAAGCTGAACACTTTGTCGGTGATTCATCGTTCAGTGCACTTTGTGCACGCTCTGAACCCGATCTCACGGGCGTTGCGTAGTATGCCGAATCTATAAGATCGACATTTCCATCGACCAAATAAATACGACTACTGACAGGTTTACCGCGTTTAAACAACATGGTGCCTTTGGCGTGGACTTCGACCCGAATATGCTTCATGGCCTCATCCAGATATTTGACGTCCAATCCATTAAAGGGGATGAATTTTTTTAATTGTTCCAAGTGCAACATAGTCTATCTAACCTCATCTTCGCCTCTAAATTTAAGGCAAATCGAGGTTCAAAATCCACCATCAATGTGAGAGAGTTACAAAAGCGTGATCGACGTCTCCCCCTCTTGGGGAGTGCTTAACATGTTAACTAATAGGTGGATGAATTCTGATCCAATCTCGCGAGGAATCTCGCGACCAAAGTCTGTAGATATCCCGTATCCGCGGCGCCAGCAAGTTCGCGAATAGAGTGCATCCCAAAAGTTGGGACACCCAGGTCAAGCGTTCGTAAACCCATTTTAGTGGCCGTGATGGGTCCGATAGTACTTCCACAAGCCATATCTGCGCGCATACTAAAAGCCTGCAAGGGGATTTCTTCTTGACCAGGAAAGGAAGCCAAATAACGAATTAGCGCCGCTGAATCGCTGGCCGTGGCATAAGCTTGATTCGCGTTGAATTTGAGGACTGGTCCTTGATTCAAAATCGGGCCGTGGTTTTTGTCATGTTTTGCAGCAAAATTCGGATGAATCCCGTGCGCATTATCAATGGAAAGCAACCAGGATTTGCGAAGCATTTTTTGTCTTACCGAGGGCTTGTCATCTTCCGTGAGACGTAAAAACACATCTTCAAGGAAGGTTCCCTGAGCCCCAATGTCACTGCGGCTACCTACTTCTTCGTGATCGTTGCAAACCAATAAATTAGTGTATTGTCTACCTGCTCCACACAAGGCAAGCGCGCCCACATAACAGCTCAATAAATTATCAAGCCTCGCACCGGAAATAAATTCCTCATTTTCACCAATTAAACTGGCATTTTGAGTATCGTAAAAACTCAAATTAAAATCCAGGACCCGTTTAACTTGGTGGCCGTCTGCACGCAATTTATTACATAAGTACTCCCGAAAGTCCTGCTTGGTTTCTGTCATTTGCCACAGGGGTTTCATTTGTGTTTCCGGATTCACTGCACGACCCGCATTGACTTCACGATCCAGGTGAATCGCCAAACTTGGAATACTGGCGATAGGTTTTTCCAGATTAATAAGACTTTTGCAAAGGGTATTTTGAGTATCTAACCAACTAACTTCACCTGCCAGCGAAAGATCTCGATCGAACCACGGATTCAACAGCACGCCGCCATACACTTCTATTCCAAATTGTTGGTATCCGTACTGATGCCATTCTGGTTGTGGTTTGAGTTTCAAACAGGGGCTATCTGTATGGGCTCCAAGTGCGCGAATGCCAGATTCCAAACCCTCTTCACCATAAACAAAAGCAACAATTGAAGAGCCTGCTCGGACTACGTAATAAGCCTGCCCACGCTCAAGCTCCCAAGTGTCATTTTCGTTTAATTTGACAAAGCCACTGGCAGTGAACAAATCGCCCAAATTTTCTACGGCATGAAATGGTGTGGGTGATCGGTCTAGAAAATCTAAAAAATTTCTGTTTAATTCTGAATTGATCATTGAATTTTATCCAATCAACTGATGATAAGTGCTACAAGTACTGCGCCTAAAATCAATCTGTAAATTACAAAGGGTAGCATGCCTATTCGGTTTATAAAGCCGAGAAAATAGTGAATGCACAGCCATGCGCTCACTCCTGATACTACAATTCCTGTAGCCATAAAGAGCCAATCAATTTCGTGACCAACGAGTTTGGTGCTCATATAAGCCCCACTCAATAAAATAACGGGCACAGCTAAGAGAAAAGAAAATCGAGCTGAATCTGCGCGATTAAAACCCAGTATCAAGGCTGCTGTGATAGTTACGCCGGATCGTGAGGTGCCCGGAATTAATGCTAGCGCTTGTGCCAAGCCTATGATCAACGCAAACTTGATGCTCATATCTGTCAAATTCTTTTTGCGTTCTCCCGATGCGTCAGACCACCACAATAACAAGCCAAATAAAATAGTGGTCGCCGCAATAACATGTATAGATCGGAGATATTGCTCTATAAAATCTCCAAGCAAAAGCCCTGCAATACCCGCTGGAATAGTTGCGACAATAATTGCCCACGCCAACTTTGAATGACCATCTCGAGTTTCAGGTCGAAAGGATCTAAACCAGGCTACAAAAAGCAAGGAAATATCTTTTCGAAAATAAACCAGAACTGCGACAAGCGACCCAATATGAACAGCGACATCAAATGCCAAACCCTGATCCCGCCACCCTAGAATTTCTTTTGGCAAAATTAAATGCGCAGAGCTTGAAATAGGTAAAAATTCGGTGATGCCTTGAATTAATGCCAAGAAGATAGCTTGTAGCGTGTTCATGAGTCGGGCTTATCCGTTGATATCTGTCCCTCGCGAATTCTACTGCGTTTTTTCCAGGTAATTTCATTCCGCAGGTACAAGGGTTGCAAATTTTCCGCTCCTATTACTCGTTGCAGTGATTCGGGGTAAGCCTGAATGAGTTTTAGCATGGTGGCTGCTTGCGGGCAAACGGAAGTATCTCCTGCTAACATTTTGAGCTGATCTATTTCAAAGGCGGAGCCTAGACACACCGTTTCCGACTCAATTTGTTGGCACAAGGTTTGAAATTCATTAATCGAAATCAGTGCGGGCGCTTGCACTTCGCGCATTGTTTGTGCGTCCCACTGATACGCGGCCCAATAAATCTCATTCATTCGGGCATCTAAGGCACAGACAACCCGTGCCAATGAATTTTGATTGTTCAGCAACCATTCCTTCGCCATTAATTCCAAGGTGCTCCAGGTAAACACCGGGAGATTTTTACCAAAAGCCAAACCCTGAGCTATGGCCACGCCGATTCTTATACCAGTAAAGCTGCCAGGACCCAAAGTAATACATAGGCCAGAAAGATCATCCAGTGTTTTGCTTCCTCGTTTAAGCAAGCTATTCACCATAGGTAAAAGGATTTTGGAATTGTTCCTTTGAACAGGCGCTATTTCCTGAAGAATCGTGTCGTCTATAGCTAGCGCTACACTGCATTGGTCAGTGGCGCATTCAAGAGCCAGCAAGGTTTTCATAATACTGAGTTAAATCAAAATTGAGGGCTATAGTTTCTTTTTCTGAGGTTTTTTCTTAATCTTTGGTGTAAGTGCTCTTTCAGCCTTAGCAATTTTCTGCGTGACTTTTTTAGCAATTTTCTTGATTTTGAGTTCTGAACGCTTGGCAGTCTTGCGTAACTTTACTGCATCTGCCGCTGCTCTCTTCCGGCTCCATTTCTCGATAAATTCTCGTTGAGCCTTCAATAAATCGGCTTCAGCCTTCATTGCAAGCTGATCCTTAGTCTCAGAAAGGAGTATATCGGCCTCCTCTTCCGCTAGCTTTAACCTGGCTAATTCTGTTGCTTCCACCAGCTTAAATCTCGCAAGTTTTTGTTCGCTTTTCAGGCTCAGCAAGGTTTCAGTGGCTTTGCCAACAGCTACTCTAGCTTGACTCAAGCTCTTCTGATTAGTCAGATTCTTGTTTTGACTGAGTTTTTTACGCGCGTCTGTAACGCGTTTTCTGGCCACCTTTAATTTGGCGGCCTGAGCCTTCAATTTCCTCCGGACGGACTCAAATTTTGTCTCGGCCTTTACCACAAACGAAAAAGCCAGCACTTTGGAAGTACTGGCTTTTTTTACTTTGGCGGCTTTTTTCCTGGTTTTGGCTTTTTTTGCAACAGATTTTTTGTTTGCTGAAGCTACGGCCATAACCTGCCCTCCTTCGTGTCGATTCACTTCAATCCTATGAAGTGGAATCAAACTTTTAAACTATAAAATAACAATAAAAAACGCGACATGCCCAGTTCATTGTTAATGCTTATAGCATAGAGTACCTAACCACACCGAAAAACTTCTAAACTCCGATGGAATATGAAGGCCTTTACCCTTCAATCGCGAATAGTATTTTAATTTCTTATGTTTTGCACGTTTTTAAATTGAATTTACGGTTTTTTTTCCTGTTTTTTGATTTTTTCTCAATTTTCACTTAAATTTTCAAGAAAATTGAAAAAAATTATCCTCCAAATAAACATTGTTCAGATTTAAAAGTCGCTTTTTTTATTGAATAAATATACTTAAATCGTAAAAATGAAAAAGGCTCCATTTAGGAGCCTTTTTCATTTTTATGCCGTGGAATGTTATTTCAATGTCGACAATACGCGTTCTTTAATTTCGTCCAGACTACCCACGCCTTCAACTCGTGAGTAGCGCGCTTTAGAGGATTCCTTGCCAGACAGGTTTTGGTAAAATTCCACAAGGGGATGAGTCTGATCGTGATAAACTTTTAAACGTTTTCTCACAGTCTCCTCTTTATCATCATCACGCTGGATTAATGCTTCACCTGTTTCATCGTCGAGGCCTTCGGTTTTCGGTGGATTATGATCAATATGATAGACACGACCAGACGCAGGATGAACACGACGACCACTCAGTCGTGAAACAATTTCTTCATCATCAACATGAATTTCCAGTACATGATCAATATTAATCCCTGCTTCCAATAGTGCTTCGGCCTGGGGAATGGTGCGCGGAAAACCATCGAAGAGAAATCCACCTTTACAATCTGACTCCTGAATTCGTTCCTTAACCAAGTCGATAATAAGGTCGTCCGAAACTAAGCCGCCTGAAGACATAATATCTTTAACTTTCAAACCCAGCTCTGATCCTGCGCTAACCGCTGCACGTAGCATGTCACCAGTGGAAATTTGAGGAATACCGAAGGCTTCCGTTATAAATTTAGCTTGCGTACCCTTGCCCGCGCCGGGTGCACCCAACAATATCAACCTCATAGGTATTTCTCCTCTTCCACCCTACTATCAGGGCTAGTTAATTTAGGGCTAGTTTATTAAAGGGCGCACACCTTACACCGAGCTGCAAATCGACTCAAGTAACTTATTATACGGCTGTCTCGGCCAAGTTAAGCCTCGTCTTGCTTGGCCTTTTTCCAGTGCGCTTCCAGTGTCTGCAGATCACAATCTTCCCACTTGCGTCCCTCTTCACCAATCATTTTCTCAATCCGGCCTAATCGAGCGTAGAATTTCTGGTTGGCTCGGCGAAGTGCTGTTTCTGCATCTAAACCACTATAACGCGCCAAATTCACACAGGTGAAAATCACATCGCCCAACTCTTCCTCTTGTTTATTTTTATCCTCGTGATGGATAGCTTGTTTGAATTCCTGTATCTCTTCAGTTAATTTGTCAAGAATACCTTCCAAATCAGGCCAATCAAATCCGACTTTTGATGCTCGCTTTTGCATTTTTTCGGCTCGCAACATCGCCGGCAAATTTTGTGGTATATCTGCCAGCAAAGCCCTTTCTCCTCGCTGTGATCGCTCCTGTTTTTTCAGTTCTTCCCAGCTTCTATTGATTTTTTCCTCGTCAATTGTAGCTTCAACACTTCGCTTTGCACTCAACTGATTACCAGGAAACACATGCGGATGTCGAAACACAAGTTTCGACACGATAGCGTCAACGACATCATGAAAAGTGAATTCGTTTTCCTCTTTTGCAAATTGACTGTAGAACACAACCTGAAAAAGCAAATCACCTAACTCTTCCTTAATTTTATTTTTGTTCTCCGATTCAATTGCATCAACAACTTCATAGGCCTCCTCGATAGTTGAGGCGGTAATGGTTTGCCAATTTTGTTTTAAATCCCAGGGACAGCCCGTTTTCGGTTCGCGTAGCCGCTGCATCAAATAAAGCAAGTCTTCTAATACATACTTCGATTTTTTTTCAGCGGACATTACAGCTTTCGAACAGCAGAAGAGATATTGGGAAGCTGACTCAGGCGGGCGAGTACACGGCTCAAACTAGCAAAGTCAGCAATCTCCACCGTCATTATCATTTGCACCGTATTTTTGCTCTTATCAGAAAGTGTATTCATTGCACTGACATTAATTTTTTCGCGATCCAGTAAGGTTGTAATATCCCTCAGCAACCCGTGGCGATCAAAAGCCTGGACTGCTATCTCGGCAGAATAAAGATTGGAGGGTTTATCAGCCCAATCTACGGCAATAATTCGCTCCGGTTCAAGTGAACGGCGTTGTAATACATTTGTACAATCCTGCCGGTGTATAGACACCCCTCGACCCTGCGTGATGTAACCACTAATACGGTCACCAGGAATAGGCTTGCAGCATTGCGCAATGGTTGACATTAAATTTCCCACACCATCGATGTAGACTTCTGCACCACTCTTCTCATCGGACACCTTTCCTACGAGTGAGCTGACCGGTTCAGAATGGGTGTCGCCATTTATTAACTTCTGCGCAGCATTCAAAACACGCTCGACGCCTAAATCTGCCGTGCCCACTGCCGCATAAAGGTCTTCGAGACTATGAAGGTGCAATTTATGCGCGAGCGCTTCGTAGTCGAGCCCGCTCACCGCTAGACGCTTAAACTCGTGGTCTAGCATCGCACGACCGTCAGCGATATTTTGATCCCGATCCTGCTGCTTAAACCAGTGGTGAACACAGGAGCGCGCTCTGGAAGTAGTGATATAGCCTAAACCTGGGCTTAACCAGTCCCGACTAGGAGATTCGCGTTTCCCTGTCAGGATTTCCACCTGATCTGCGGTAGAAAGAGGATGATTCAAGGGCACGATACGGTTATTAACTTTCGCCCCGCGACAGCGCAGTCCTACATCCGTGTGAATTCGAAACGCAAAATCAACGGGTGTAGCCCCATCAGGCAATTCTATAACATGCCCTTCTGGAGTAAATACATAGAGCCGATCTTGTTCGATACTCTGGTGTAAATGTTCCTCAAGTGGGCTACCTCCAACTTCGTCATGCCATTCAAGCACTTGACGCAACCACTCGATTTTTTTCTCGTAACTGCTTTGAACTGCATCTGATTCAGTATCTTTGTAACGCCAATGCGCACAGACCCCAAACTCAGCTTCTTCGTGCATGTTCCGCGTACGAATTTGCACTTCAAGTACGCGATTAGCCGGACCCGTTACCGCAGTGTGCAAAGAGCGATATCCGTTCTCTTTTGGATTCGCGATGTAATCATCAAATTCCTTCGGAATATTCCGCCACAAGGAATGCACGACACCCAGTACGCCGTAGCATTCTCGCTCATTATTCACCAAAATCCGTACAGCTCGAATATCATAGACTTCAGAAAAATGAATATTTTTTCTGCGCATTTTCCGCCAGATACTGTAAATATGTTTGGCGCGCCCATAAATTTCAGCGTTAATTCCTTCTGCACTTATTGCTTTATCCAGTATGGATATAACACTATCGATATAGGTTTGCCGATCCAGTCGACGTTCATCGAGCAGTTTGGCAATATATTTGTAGTCGAAAGGTTGTAAATAGCGAAAGGCCAGATCTTCAAGCTCCCACTTGATATGGCCAATACCTAAACGGTGGGCCAGCGGTGCATAAATTTCTGAAACTTCGCGCGCAATACTTTGGCGTTTGGCCATTGGGCTGTTTTTTACAGCACGAATGGCACAGGTTCGCTCAGCGAGTTTAATGAGTGCAACGCGAACATCATCTACCAAGGCAACCAGCATTTTACGAACATTTTCAGACTGTTCAGCTGATGCCTTTCCAAAAACTTCTTCACCCTTGCGGTTAGTCAGCGCGCTAATAGAAGCCATGCGCCTTACACCGTCTATAAGCCGCGCGATGGTTTCTCCAAATTGGGATTTTAGAACCTCATCACGGAGTTTATTTTCGCGGACACTCCGGTATAACACCGCAGCTGCCAAGGTCTCACCATCCGTTTGCAGATCCGCCAGTATCTCTGCCATATCGAGGCCTGCGCGCAGCGTAGTGTAGCCCTCACCCCAGCCCGTTAATTTATCGCCCTCATTCGGCTCAACCTGGGCGGCCAGTTCACAGGCCTTAACAAGAGTAGATTTTTCCTTATCAGACAGCTTGAGAATGCTTTCGATATGGTTAACCCAAGCTTGAATATCGACTTCGCCATTCGCGCTAATATGGTTATTTTCTTTAACTTTGACCATGAGAAAAATAGATTGTTTGAATGCCCTTATTTGGTATCAAGAATCAAATATGCCTGAACTCAGATAACGATCCCCGCGATCGCAAACAATGGCTACGATAAGCGCATTGTTCACTTGCGCACTTATATCCAAAGCAGCAGCCACGGCCCCACCCGAGGACACACCGCAAAAAATACCTTCATGTCTTGCCAGAGCACGCATACAATCTTCAGCGCGCTCCTGGGACATATTGACCACAGAATCGATATTCTTATCCGTAAAAATTGCTGGTAAATAGGCTGAAGGCCAACGTCTTATGCCCGGGATGCTCGCGCCTTCCTCGGGCTGCAAGCCAACAATTTGTATTTCAGAGTTTTGCTCCTTGAGAAACTGTGAAACACCAACAATTGTGCCTGTAGTACCCATTGAACTGACAAAATGAGTGACCTTTCCAGCAGTTTGCCCCCAGATCTCGGGGCCTGTACCTCGGTAGTGAGCCAGAGGATTGTCCTCGTTAGCAAATTGATTAAGCATCTTGCCTTTGCCTTCGCTTTCTAACTTTATGGCAAGATCTCTGGCCCCTTCCATGCCCTGTTCACGCGTTACTTCGATAAGTGTCGCGCCATAGGCCGTCATTGCAGCCTTCCTTTCCTGCGTGGCATTTTCAGGCATAATCAGAATCATCTTATAACCCTTTATCGCCGCAGCCATAGCAAGGGCAATTCCGGTATTGCCACTCGTTGCTTCTATTAATGTATCGCCAGGATGAATTTCTCCTCGGGCTTCTGCATGCTGAATCATTGAGAGCGCAGGCCTATCCTTTACCGACCCAGCGGGATTATTACCTTCTAATTTCAACAATACCTGGTTGCTCTTGTTAGCAACCAAACGTTGTAAGCGAACCAGTGGCGTGGCTCCGATACAAGATTCAATAGTTGGAAAATCCATAGAGACCCTCCACAGAGCCCCTAAGCCAAAGTGAATTGAAGCTAAAGGAGATCTGGAATTAATGTCAGTATTCAAAAGCCGCGAATTCTAACAGTTGAAGGCTTTTTATGCCGCCTTTTCTCTAGCGCGATTTAGAATAACCTGTCACCAAATTCTTATATTGGGTATGATTTAAGCATGGCAGGTTTCAAAGAATTACACAGTTATCTACTTCGCTTGGTGATCATCCCGGTTGCCTTGTTGTGTGCCATAGTCTCTATCACCTATTTTTATCTTTATTCTGAGGAAAGACAAAACCAACACGCAGCTCACCAGGCTTTTTTACATGCCATGCTTGCTAATGCTTTTACCTTGGCACAAGATCAACCTGAAAGACTTGATCGTATAGCGCAATCGATATTGGCTATAGATGCACACCGAGCAATTGTTTTGAAAAACCAGGACGGAGAAGTTGTAGCCAGCTTTGGAAAGCCGGATTTATCGCTTTTAGAAAACAATCCACCAACAAAGAAAGATAAAAACAGACGATACATTACTTTCAGTGCCTCAATTGACCAAAGTCATAACGGTAGTATCACTATCCAACTAGAAACTTTTCATGAAAAACTTAGCCAGCATCAAGCTATTACTGGCGTAATTCTCGCCACCGCTCTGTGTTTTTTCGTGCTCCTGTATTTTGCCAGACAATTTGATGTCGCTTTAACAAACCCATTACAAAACATTCAGAGCGGTCTCAATACATTTTTATCAGGTGAGTACGCCAAACCAATCAAAATTCACCGTGGCTCGGTATACGAAGAATTGGTTAGCCTGATCAATAAATTGGCTGCTTCCCATAAAACCAACCAAGAGCATTACCAGGAAAACGTTGAACAGACGATTCAGGATTTAAAGGAATCATTGGAAACAGTTGAAATTCAAAATATTGAGCTTGATATTGAAAGAAAAAATGCAGTTCAAGCAAATCGTGCCAAATCTGAATTTTTAAGTAACACCAGCCATGAACTAAAAACGCCGCTCAATAGTATCATTGGTTTTTCTGAATTAATGGATAAGACCACCTTAACCAAACAACAATCAGACTATCTTTTTTCCATTCTGGATGCAGCAAAATCACTTTCCACTACCATCAATGACATACTTGATTATTCCCGCCTGGAAATTGGCACACTTACCCTGGAACACAAGCCAGTCAATCTGAGAGAAGTGCTTAGTGAGGTTGTACAACAACTCGCTCCGGCAGCAAGCACACACGGAATTCGTCTGTTACAAATTATTGACCATGATGTGCCGGATAACTTACTGGGTGACCCACTAAGAATTAAGCAGGTACTTCTCAATCTCACATCTAATGCACTTAAGTTTACTCCGGAAGGTTATGTGCTGGTCAGCATCAGCAATGAAGTCATTAGCGATGAACGTTACACACTGCGATTCAAAGTAACGGACAGTGGAATAGGTATGACGCACGAGCAACAAAGCAAATTATTTGATACCCACAACCCGGCACCGCAGTCCAGCAGCAAACATAGCAGCGGCACTGGCTTGGGGCTTATTATCGCCAAAGGCTTGGTTGAACGCATGAATGGTCATATTGAAGTGGATAGCTCGGAAGGCAAAGGTGCCACATTCTGGTTTACAGCGACATTTGCACTCAATCTTGCCGTTAAAAACCAGCAAGAATATCGAGGTGGCGCACTGTCAAAACTACGCACCGTCATTTTTGAGAAAAACACCATGAGCAAAATGGAGCTCAGTCATTACCTTAACGGCTGGGGATTAAATATTGAAGGTTGTAATGACAGTCGACACTTACAAAGTATTTGTTCGGATTTTTTCAAGCAAGACGGTCTTAATCTTATTATTATCGATATCGAATCATTGAGAGAGGAAATGCTCGCCGGCTCGATTCGTGACTTTATCTTAAGACTAAGTACAGAATACGACGCGTTTTGCATCTTAACCTACAATATGGACGAATATAAATTCTTTGACAAGGAAAACTCTCATCAATCGATTTTCGAAATAGATAAACCCATTAGTTACCTGAAGCTGTTTCAGCGCCTTTGCCAACACTATGGCGTTTTTCCGCAAAAACAAAGCTTTATAGAGTCAAGCCCTGAGGAAGTCACTCTATTTAAGCAAACTAATATTCATGTTCTTGCTGTCGATGACAATTTAGCGAATTTAAAGCTAGTTAGAGAATTATTCAAAGACAAAGGCGTCAATTGCGATTTGGCCGAAAACGGAAAAGAAGCAATCAGAATGTTTCAAAGAAAAAAATACCACTTAATTCTAATGGATGTGCAAATGCCAGAGTTTGACGGAATGGCCACCACTCAAAAAATTCGTTCACTTGAAGAAAAAGGGGAACGCATTCCTATTGTTGCTCTCACTGCGCACGCAGCTAATGAAAAGAAAATGTCTCTCTTGATCTCTGGGATGGATGATTACTTAAGCAAACCTGTCAACGGAGATGATTTACAGCACGTACTCGATCGCTGGATAAAATTTAGCAGAGAAACAGAAAACACATCAAGTGCTGCAGATGAAACGTTAATTGAAACCCCTGACAAGGAATTAAATCTCAAATCAACTGACAACTCACCAGTCAGCGTTAAATTAAGTCTCGAGAAATCACAAAACAAAGCTGACCTCGCAAAAGACATGCTGGAAATGCTTCTAGACTCTCTCGATGAGCACGAATTCCTAGTAAACCTGTATTGGAGTGAGAATAATATCAATGCTTTACAAGAGGTCGTACACAAACTCCATGGAGGGTGCTGCTATTGTGGCGTACCAGAACTTCAATCAATTTGTGCTGAAATAGATAAAAATCTACAGGCTGGGAATACCAATAATTTAGAAAAAGATTTAGAGACACTCAAATGTAAAATACAGGCACTAAGAGATTGGTCTAAAGAAATAGAGCTGGAAGAATTATTTGGCGTAGAATAATTCACGTGATTTTAGAGTTTTCCCTCCGAGCAAACTATCTAAACTTAAACGAGTTATTTTTTTCGCTGTACTTCTTAGGTCTGCCGTAGAAAAATTTCCAATCGCCAATTGGTGTAAATCTCTACCACTTATTTTTAATGGTGTTTCAGTTGCTTCAGCGGGCAATTCTGAAAAACCCTTTTCGCAACTGAAAGTATAAAAACAGGTATCAGTATTTTTAATTTCACGACCTTCAATATCCTTCAAAAACTCAATCCCATAACCCAGATCATCGAGCAACTCAAACTCAAATTTTCTCAAGGCCGGCTCAGGGTTCGTTTCAACTGACAATTTGTGAAGCGTTAGCTCGTAACAACTAAAAATTTCAGGATAAGGATCCTCTTTTGGCAATACACGTAAAAGCAACTCATTCATATAAAGCCCACAATACACCGCACTTCCAATGAGCTTTACCGCCTGCCTGGAAGATAAAGCCACAGATTCCAAGGATCTGATTGTTTTCAATTCTCCCTTACCGGTCAACTCAACTGCAAACAGTGCAAACAAGGAAGGCTTCAGATGCTTTTTCGGCACACGATATACCCCGGACACAATTCCCGAGGATTCACAAAATGCATCAATCAATATTTTAGAATCGCTATAGACCCGCGTATGCAATATCCACGCTCGGTCTACCCGCAGGTTTTTCATTCAAAATAACCCAGGCTTTTCAAAGCCCGCTCACTATCAGACCAACCGGACTTCACTTTCACCCACAGTTTAAGTACAACCTTCTTACCAAGCATTTTCTCGAGCTCCAAACGCGCTTGGGTGCCAATATTTTTTATCTTTTGGCCTTTTTCACCAATTACAATGCGCTTCTGCCCTTCTCGCTCTACCAGGATTAAGGCTTCGATGTTAACTCGATTTTCTTCCTCCTCGTACAACTCTATTTCGACTGTTGCCTGGTAAGGCAGTTCCGAACTTGACTGACGGGTAAGTTTTTCACGAATTAATTCGGATGCAACAAAACGCATGCTTTTATCTGTTACTTGTTCCGCCGGATAGAAAAAGTCACCGATTGGCAGGAATTTGACCAAGACAGATTGCAAACGCTCAAGGTTGTCGCCATGAAGTGCTGATACTGGAACCAGCTCAGCTTGAGGAAGTTTCTCAGATAACATTTTTAAATGAGGAATTAGACTGTTTTTATCATCTACCTGATCACTTTTGTTGATCACAACAACTACTGGCAGTGAGGATTGCTCAACTAGATGTAATACTTTTTCATCCTGTTCTGTCCAAAGTGTCTTTTCAACAACAAAAACCACCACATCCACATCTTTTATTGCAGTCGCAGCAGATTTGTTCATCACTCTGTTGAGTGCCTTATCAAATCCGCTGTGAATCCCAGGTGTATCAACAAATATACATTGATAATTCAAATGAGTTTTAATGCCCAGAATATTATGCCGTGTAGTTTGTGGCTTGCGAGACGTTATTGAAATTTTTTGCCCCAAAAGGTGGTTCAAAAGTGTCGATTTCCCAACATTTGGACGCCCGACTATCGCGACATATCCACAACGTGCCTGATTACTCACGATGTCGAAGCTCGTTTTTCTAATTTTGCGAGAACCAATTTCGCTGCTCGCATTTCCGCTAATCTCTTGCTGTCTCCCTCGGCAATCTGGGATTCGCACATATCACCCACCGAACATTTAATTTTAAAGTGTTTGGCTTGTGCGCTACCTAGCTCTTCAATAACCTCATATTTGGGTAGCGGCCTTTTACGTGCTTGAAGCCATTCTTGTAAGCGCGTTTTACTGTCCTTCTCATTGGCAGCACCCACGCTAATTTCAAGCTTCTCTTGAAACAATCGGCCCACAAGGTCAGCACAAACCTCGTGCCCCCCATCAAGATACGCTGCTCCCAGAATCGCTTCCAAAGCATCAGCCAAGACCGAAGCCCTGCGATGCCCCCCGCTTTTTAATTCACCACTACCGAGCTGAATAAAGTCACCCAGTTTGAGGTTTTTTGCCAATTCAGCAAGACTCTCCTTTCTTACCAAAGATGCGCGCATCCGCGTCATTTCGCCCTCTGAAGCATCTTTGTTGTGGTGATATAAAGCTTCGGAAATATGCAAGTCCAACAATGCATCACCTAAAAACTCCAGGCGTTCATTGTTAATTTTGTGAAAACTACGATGAGTTAATGCAAGCTCCAACAAGGAGGGATCACGAAAGGTGTAGCCCAAGTCAACCTCTAGCAGATTGTTATTCTTTTTCATCCGCGATTAGCTTTTTACAACAATCTTCCGGTTTAGCTTGATTCAGCTGATTCTCAAAACTTAAAACCACGTCAATATTGCCAATAAAGTCGACACGTTCCTCGTAATCAACATTCACCAACCAGCCATCTGCTCGTCTTCTAACTTTTATGCTTTTAGGTGGAGCACCATTAATACCATTAAGATTAAAGTCTTTCTGAAGTTTCTTTACAATATCCCCTTTGCTCATCTGAGCAAATGAACTGTTTTCACCCAAAGACTTCAAGGTAGAACGAATAGCCATATTAGACATATAGATAGGCAATATTTTTAATACCACCGTTAATAAAAACCCGATTATTGCCAAGCCCAACACAATGCCATAAGAGCTTAATCCTTTCTGGTTTTTGACTCTTCGATAGTGTTTGATTCGCATCTCTCTCTCCGAATTCAGCTTAGATATACCCTGCTCTTGAAAAACTTGGCAGGCTTAGTTTGTTTTTCCAATACATCCAACGCGCAAAAGCTTTACCAACAATTCTCTCTTCAGGTACGGTACCCCATACTCTACTGTCCGCGCTATTATCCCTGTTGTCTCCCATCATAAAGTAATGCCCCTGAGGAACTACTACTTCAACTGTATCTCCATTTAGGCGTAGATCTTTACAATACCGTGTCTCGTGTTCAACTCCATCTATATTTTCTATTACCAACACATTGACACTTGCAAAATATTTCTCACAATTGTCAGGCTCATGACTGCTGTCTTCACCAACAAAGCTTTGCGGCCATGCCTGACCATTCACTGTCAACATCTTGTTATTGTAGGTTATTTTATCACCCGGCAAGCCAATAACACGTTTGATAAAGTAGCGATCTTCATTGGGTGGGAAAAAAACCATCACATCACCACGTTTAGGATCATTAATATCGATTATTTTCTTTCTTAAAACCGGGAGGCGAATGCCATAGGTAAATTTGTTCACCACAATGAAGTCACCCACTTCAAGGGTGGGAACCATGGATTCAGACGGGATTTGAAACGGCTCAATAAGAAACGACCGAATAACAAAAACAATCAGCAAGACAGGGAAAAACGATTTACTGTATTCAAGATTAGGATGTTCTGCCTGATCGGGTGCTCGACGTTTCCTAAAGTACACAAAGTCTGCCAAGGTAAATAGGCCGGTGTAGGCAACAGACAAAAACAGCAGTAAGGGAAGATCCTGGAGCCAAAAAATCAAAAATGCAACAATCGCAAAAGGAAAAATTGACTGCGCATATTCAATGTACCAAGCTTTGGTGTTTTCCGTGCTCTTTCCATCTTCACGGGAAATATCCACCGGCAAAAAGCGATAAACAAACAACACCGCGCCACTGGCAACCATAACTATAAACGATAAAGAGGTGTAGCTACCTAGCCAAAAACCTAAACTCGCTATGCTGGAAAAAATAAAGACAGGACGTCCGTATTCGATGAACTGTGGTGTCGATTCACCTTCTACTTTTTTTCTAAAGAACATGTCGTAGGCTACAATCCCAGCGCTAATTAACATCGCTACAACTGCCAAATTGGGGTTAATAGTCATCGATCATCGCGCCTGTTTGTGAATTTCTAGTCATGCTTCCCGCTTCCTTAATTAATTATCCACTTTTAATACGGCTAGAAATGCTTCCTGAGGAATTTCTACCCTTCCAACTTGCTTCATTCGCTTTTTACCCGCTTTTTGCTTTTCTAACAATTTTTTCTTGCGCGTCACATCTCCGCCATAGCATTTTGCAGTCACGTTTTTGCGCAAGGCCTTTACCGTAGTTCGGGCGATAACCTGACCGCCTATCGCTGCCTGAATAGCGACATCAAACATCTGACGAGGTATCAGCTCCTTCATTTTATCAGCCACTGTTCTGCCTTTATGTTGCGCATTGTCACGATGCACAATTATTGCGAGCGCGTCCACCTTTTCAGAGTTGATGAGTATATCCAACCTGACCAATTTGGCGGGCTGAAAACGTATAAAACTGTAATCCAGGGACGCAAAACCGCGACTGACTGACTTGAGTCGATCAAAAAAATCGAGGACAACTTCATTCATCGGCAGCTCATAGCTCAGTGAGACCTGCCCCCCCACATACTGTAAATTCTTTTGTATTCCACGCTTTTCGACACACAGGGTAATAACGTTCCCGAGGTAGGTTTGCGGGACAAGGATGTTGGCTTCCACAATGGGTTCACGCATTTCATCAATTGATCCCAATTCCGGTAGTTTCGACGGATTATCCACATAGACCACTTGGCCATCAGTTTGTTTGACTTCATAAATTACTGTCGGCGCCGTAGTGATAAGATCCAAATCGTATTCGCGCTCTAAACGTTCCTGAATAATCTCCATGTGTAACATACCCAGAAAACCACAACGAAAACCGAAGCCCAAGGCATCCGAACTTTCTGGTTCATAAAACAGGGAAGCATCATTTAGCGTGAGTTTGGCCAAGGCATCACGAAATGATTCATAGTCATCTGAACTTACTGGAAAGAGCCCTGCATAAACCTGGGGCTTAACTTTTTTAAAACCCGGCAAGGCTTTGGTTTCGGCGGTGTTCGAGTGAGTGAGCGTATCGCCAACTGGAGCCCCATGAATATCCTTAATTCCGGCCACAACAAAGCCGACTTCACCGGCTTTTAATACACCCGTCACATGCCGCTTGGGTGTAAACACCCCCACCATATCAACCACATGAGATTTTCCGAGTGATTTAGAAATAATTTTGTCTTTGTTTTTAAGTTGTCCTTGTTTCACACGAACAAGCGACACTACACCAAGGTAATTATCAAACCAGGAATCAATGATTAAAGCTTGTAACGGGGCATCAATATCCCCTTCAGGTGCCGGAATCGAGCTAACCAGCACCTCCAATACCTCTTCCACCCCCAAACCAGACTTAGCACTGCAACGCACTGCATCAGTTGCCGCGATCCCAATGATGTCTTCAATTTCCTGGGCCACACGCTCAGGCTCTACTTGAGGCAAATCCATCTTGTTCAACACGGGAATAACTTCAAGCCCCTGCTCAATCGCGGTATAGCAATTTGCGACGGATTGAGCCTCAACACCTTGTGCAGCATCAACTACCAACAAAGCCCCCTCACAGGCAGCAAGAGACCTTGAAACTTCGTAGGAAAAATCCACGTGCCCTGGCGTATCAATAAAGTTCAGCTGGTAGTCACGGCCATTTTTCGCTTTATAGGTGAGGGTTACGCTCTGAGCTTTGATCGTGATACCGCGCTCTCTTTCAATATCCATTGAATCGAGCACTTGTTCGGCCATTTCCCGCTCGGAGAGACCCCCACAATGCTGAATAAACCTATCCGCTAATGTCGATTTCCCATGATCAATATGGGCAATAATTGAAAAATTCCGGATGTGGGATAAGTCTGACATAGTCGCTTTAATCGCTGGCTAAATGGGGCGCAAGTCTACAGCAATTGAAATAGCAAGTGCACCCCGAAAGGTGTGAGACTAATCTTTGATAATGAAAGTACGGAAGGCCGCTTGACCTCTACTGAAAAAACGAATTGGTAGCATGGTATCAGCTGGTAAGTCCTTTAGTACCTGCTGAAAACCTTGCACGTCCGCAATCTTTTCAAATCCGAGCTGCACAATAATGTCGCCTTCACGAATTCCCGCTTGAGAAACTGGACCATTCGGGTCAACTTGAGTGACACGAACTCCCCCTGCAATTTGCAAGCCCTCACGGGTTGTCGGGTCTATCTCTTCAACATCGACACCAAGACGCGAAAAATTAAGTTTTTCCGCAGGTTGTTGCGCAAGGGAAGTTTTACCATCCGCCCCGAGCGTACCCACTTCAAGCTGAACATTTTTACGCTTTTTCTGTCTCACAATGGTGACATCCACTTTACTACCAGGCGGTGTTGAACCTACCTCATGTGGAAGATCACTGGAACTCTCTATGCGCACGTTATTGAAATGTGTGATCACATCTCCGGCTTCCAGGCCAGCTAAATCCGCCGGCCCTTCGCGCACAACATTGTTGATAAGCGCTCCTGTAGGCTTCTTTAATCCAAATGTTGCTGCAAGGTCTTTGTTAACATCCTGAACAACAACACCGAGCCAACCTCTGTCTACCTTGCCCTTTTCTTTTAACTGCTCAACCACGTTTTCAACAACACTCGCTGGAATGGCAAAAGATAAACCTATCGAACCCCCAGATCGTGTGTAAATTTGTGAGTTAACCCCAACAACTTCCCCATTCAAATTGAAGAGCGGACCACCGGAATTACCGGGATTAATAGCAACATCTGTCTGGATAAAAGGGACATAATCCTCGCCGTTGTTGTTCACAATACTGCGACCGATTGCGCTGACAATACCGACACTGGCAGAGAATTCGAGATCAAAGGGTGAACCTATCGCCAGCACCCACTCACCGACTTTGGTCTGATCGGGCTTTACGAATTGAAGATACGGTAAGCCCTGCTCTTCTACCTTCAAGAGTGCCAGATCCGATCTGGAATCTGTCCCAACAATTACCGCCTCGTATTCTCGACGATCTGTTAGCTGAACCAGAATTTCATCCGCGTCTTCAACCACATGATTATTGGTAACCAAATAGCCGTCTGAAGAAATAAAGAAGCCAGATCCCATTGAGCGCATATTGCGTTTGGGAATTTCGCGCGGCTCTAACAAGTGTCTGAAAATTTCTGGAATCTGACCTTGAGGAATGTCAAATCGTGATTGCTCTTTGCTCGTAGTATTTATTTTTACAACAGCAGGCGAATGCTGTTCGATCAACTTTGTGAAGTCTGGCAAAGAAGCTGCAACAGCCTCCTCATGTATCCACATTGCCCCCAGAAAATAAAAGACAACTGAAAGCAAAACTCGATTGATCATTACCCAAACTCCGACTTAATCCAAAACAACCACATCAAGCGCAGGCGATATCTGTTGACGCATCCGCGAATAAAAAAACTTTATAAGCATAGACGAACTTATTAATCCCAGCACACCAAAAACGGCCACAATGGAATCAGCTAAAAAAAACTGTTTTGCGAGCCCCGCAAATAACAAAAGGCAAATCAAGGGAAAAATATAGCTTAACATCGCGTTGACTACCAAAGCCTTTTCATCAATACCTATCACGACCTGATCTCCTAATTTCCAAATTCGTTTAACTACAGGATCAGAAAATTTTGCCTTAACGCAGCTCATATCACGCATATAATTTGCCAGTAAATGTTGCCCGCAACCACTTTTAGCGGAGCAGGCACCACAGACAGACTGCTTTAATGTTTCCACCCACAAGCCATCCTCATCAATTGCAATCACTGTTGCAGTTTCAGTAAGCATTATTCACTCTCACTGTCCACTCGTGTCATCGACGTAAGAATTTTTTGTGCGGCAATCAGGGGGATTTCACCCACTATTGAAACCTCCAGTTCTGCGCTCTGATCTTGCGACATAAAGACCAATGTCGCCCCCTTATTTGCTAGAACCGGTTTGCCAATAACATTACTTACTTTATCCACAAAAATAGAAAATGTCCCTAAGCCATCACTGTAGGTTTCCATATGTCCTTCATCTTCAGTAAATCGGTATGAAGTGAGCAAAAAACCTTGCGGAACCCAGGACGGGCGCCAGGGAGAAGTCTGGTTTACATTAAATTGGCATCCCGATTCCAACTCTCGTCCCTGCTCATCAATCTCAACCATATTATCCCAATTCCCTTGAGCAAGAATTTCAGGCAAAACGTCTTCCGCTTCCAATGACTCAAGAAAAACAAACTGGGCTCTTTCAAGAGGTCGTTTGCTTGCGGACATAACAACCGAGCGAATAACCAAACCAGTCTGTTTATCAATGGCGAAACGATGTCCGTAACGATAACTGTCCTTTGGTTCAATGCGAACAACAAACACTGGCCGACCCGCAACCCGATCTTCGCCCAAATAATAAAATTCGTAACTTTGCTCCAGGCTAACGGACCCGCCTATTTTCAGATTCAAATGATGACCGCGCAATAAATGATTACTCTTGGTCAGACAACGCACATCTCTACCCGATGATATTTTCTCTCTTGCTAAACCATTAAGTTGATGGGTTTTTCGGTACTCACGCCCGTCAACAACCACTCTCAATACCTCAAAGCTATCTATTTTGCCGCCGTGTTCACGTGTGAAATGACCTCGAAAACTGAGTTCGCGCTCGGCAGTCTCAAGGCGCGCAAAAAGTTCACCCATTGTTATGGGAGTATCTACCGACCAGGCAAAATTCACGTAGCACAAACAGGGCACTGCCATAAGCAGCACCCGAAATAAATTGTTAAGCATAAAGCTTATTCCTTGGGTGTATCCTGAGCGGATAAACGCGAACCAGAAACAATCGTCAAGCCAAGTTCGCTGGCCGCACTATCGGAATGCAAGGTTAACATACGTTGCAATTGGGCCTGCAACTCGGGGCTATATTCGACCGACTCGCTGGGGGTAGCAGAGACTACCGAGGGGAGAGGAAAATTAATCGAGCTGGTGTTTCTAACTGGTGCCCCAGCCTGACTACTCACCGTCATTGCACTTAAGGAGGGAACTTGGTACCCGTCTGGAACCACGGCAGAGGTGTCACCAGGGTGCTGAACAGCAGACTCCACTCCCGCAATTTCTCCAACCAATGATGTACCACTAGCCGGTGTAAGCTGGTATTGATTAAAACCCAGTAACATGACCAACATTACAGAGGCAGCAACCGCGAGCTTACCCATACCTGCAAACCAATTGCTGGCCAGTATTTGATTTCCTGATTGATATACTGCGGCAGTATTCACTTCATTAATGCGGCCAGGCCTTAGCTCACCCCTGTCTTCTGCGTCAATTGCTGCGAGAACACTCTCCGAAAATTGGGTTGCCGACTTTGCCTCAACAGGAGAATGACAATCATTCCTCACCAGCGCCGAGATCATCTGATAACGCTGCCAAAGGCTTCGTGTATCTTGATCTCCCGCCTTAAGAACACGGCGCAGTTCGAGCTCGCTAGCCTCGCCATCAAGAAGTGCGGAAAGAGATTCCTTAAGAGAAATATCTGCCTTATCTGTCATACCTGTTTGTGCCTTCTTATATCTATACTTTTATGAACAAAATACTTATGAATAAAATACTTTTTTCTATGAAGAAAATAATTCTTTCAAGCATTCCAGCATCACGTACCTGCCAGTCTGACAAACTTAAACGCGAAATGTTTCACAAAACTTTACATTTTTTTCCTAATTTCCAAAGAAAAGACTTTGGCAGTCGATTTTGATGCCACAAATCAACTTAGCAAGGGCGCGAGGTGGCGATCAATACTTTCCCTCGCCCTGAATATACGAGATCTCACTGTACCAACAGGGCAGGACATCACCTCAGCAATTTCCTCATAGCTAAGACCTTCCATTTCTCGCAAGGTTACTGCCGTCCGCAAGTCTTCGGGTAAGTCATCGATCGCTTTATAAACCACCTGCTCTAATTGATCTCGCATAAGTTGGTTTTCAGGTGAAGCCAGGTCTTTCAAACTTTCGCCGCCCGCATAGAATTCGGCCTCATCAACCTCCACATCGCTGGAAGGTGGCCTTCTACCTCGAGAAACCAGGTGGTTTTTTGCCGTATTAATCGCAATACGGTAAATCCAGGTGTAAAACGCGCTATCGCCGCGAAAATTACCGATCGCTCGATAGGCTTTGATAAAGGCTTCTTGCGCGACATCGTGCACTTCAGCGCTATCTTTGACAAAACGGCTAATAATAGAAAAGATTTTGTGTTGATATTTAATTACCAGCAGATCAAACGCACGCTTGTCCCCTTGTTGAACACGCTCAACAAGTTGTTGGTCTTTATCGCTAGCAGCTTCGGACGCGACTTCCACCCCAAGGCCACTCGCCAGTGAACTACTGACAGCCATTTCTTTCTCTCTGTTTTCTTCTTGCTTTGTCATCTGCGCGGTCAGCCAGCCCTTTGAGCAGCCCCTTTCTGACCGAACACTTCTCCGGCATAGACTGCTAATAAATGAATTAGTTCAACAACATGTATAAGATGTATAAGGTGAGGGCATTCAAATCAAATTGCAAACGATTTCGATGGCTTTTCTTTTAGCCAAGCACAAACGATAATTCCGCCACGAATGATACAGCCAACCGGGATTAAAATTTGAATACAACTCAACACAATTGTGATGTTCTGATTATTGGAAGTGGCGCTGCTGGCTTAAGCCTGGCTTTGAGCCTGCCCTCTCACTTGAAGGTCGCTGTACTCAGCAAGGGGAAACTGGAATCTGGCTCAACTCGCCATGCACAAGGTGGTATTGCTGCTGTGCTCGACTCCAAAGATAGCGTCGAATCGCATGTCGCAGATACACTGAAGGCCGGCGCAGGACTATGTCGCGAAGAAGCGGTGCGCTTCACCGTCGAAAGCAGCAAACAAGCCATAGAGTGGCTAATTAATCTCGGCATCAATTTTACTCGCGAAGACGACTCCGGCGAATACCACCTGACTCGTGAGGGTGGGCACAGCCACAGGCGCATTATTCACAGTAAAGATGCAACGGGTAAGGCGGTGGAATCAGGCCTGGTTCGAAGAGTGAGAGAGGCGCGCAATATTGATTTATTGGAAAATCATGTTGCTGTTGATCTAATCAAGCAGGCTGACGCCAAAGCCAAGCGTTTGCGTTGTGCTGGTAGCTACGTATTCAATATCAATGCCGACAGGGTTGAAACCTTTTCAAGTAAAGCAACCGTGTTGGCCAGTGGTGGCGCCAGCAAAGTTTATCTCTACACTACCAATCCAGACGGTGCCAGTGGTGATGGTATTGCCATGGCTTGGCGCGCGGGCTGTCGAGTGGCCAATATGGAATTCAATCAATTTCATCCGACCTGCCTCTACCATCCAAAAGCCAAATCTTTTCTCATCACTGAGGCACTCAGAGGTGAAGGAGCCATATTGAGATTGCCGAGCGGCGAAGCCTTTATGGAGAAATTTCATCCCTTAAAAGAGTTGGCCCCGCGAGACGTTGTTGCACGCGCTATCGACCATGAGATGAAGCGCTTGGGCGCAGACTGCCTCTATCTGGATATTAGCCATAAACCGGAATCATTCATCCAGGAACACTTTCCCAATATCCAGAAACGCTGTTTAAAATTTGGCATTGATATCTGTAAAGAAGCCATCCCCGTTGTTCCAGCGGCACATTACACCTGTGGCGGAGTTGTCGTTGACACTCAAAGCAGAACCGATTTATTGAATCTCTATGCAATAGGTGAAACTTCCTGCACAGGGCTGCACGGTGCTAACCGCATGGCGAGCAACTCTCTGCTGGAATGCATTGTCTATGCGCGTTCTGCTGCACAATCCATTGTCGAAACTATAGATATGATACCCGCTTTAAAACCACCCAAGCCCTGGGACGAATCGCGCGTAACCAACTCGGATGAAGACGTCATTATCTCGCACAACTGGGATGAACTAAGACGTTTCATGTGGGACTATGTGGGCATCGTGCGCACACACAAACGCCTTGAACGCGCCTCTCACAGAATTCGCTTGTTGCAAAAAGAGATTCACGAATACTATTCAAACTATAAGGTTGGAAATGACTTGATTGAACTGAGAAATTTGGCTGTGGTTGCGGAATTGATTATTCAATCTGCACTTGGTCGCAAAGAGAGTCGCGGACTTCACTATTCGCTCGACTTTCCAGAAACTTCCGATATCGCCATTGATACGATTCTGGTTCCAACAAATTTTGCCGCTCAGGAAATTGTTATCTCAGCGCCCTAGCCCTCGTTCAGTTCTAAGCAAAACCCGAAGTTGTCGCCAACTCTCTGAACTCAAAGAATCTCGAAATATCGTGAACTTGATACGCTTTTTTCTGGCGTGTGAACTTTTAAAACATAGAATCACAAGGTAAGGTGAACTTAAAATTTTTCCAAAAAACTCGAGCGGAACCAACTCTCCACGCTCATCTGCGATACAGAAAACTTCTTTATTAAAAATAAGTTCCGGTTTTGGCAAGGCTTTACGTCTAAGTGAATCAGCATAAACAAAATTTAGGGCACATAGAATCAATAGCCCGACTTTTACCAGCAGCCCCAGAATAGCAATGAGCACGAAGAACACCACTAAGAGATGCATAAACAGGTTTAATAATAAATAAATCCTGGATTCTTTTAATGGAAAACGCTGCACAAAAATGATCTTATTGGAGGTCAGTTATTTCTTGGGAGTTTGCTGAACGTAGGTCAAAACCAACTCGACAATTTCTGCGTACTCATGATCATTCGGCTTCTCTTTATTCAAAAACCAATTGAATAAATCCTGATCTTCACACTCCAGCAATTTTTGATAACGCAATTTATTATTAGAGTCCAATCCTGCATAGCCACCCTCAAGAAATGGCCCCAAAATTAAATCCAGCTCTAACATACCGCGGCGGCTCGCCCAACGAAGTCGATGATAGTCCACGCATTTCCTCAGATTTTCTATATACTAGGCTTTCTATTTGCAAGAGTATATCCCGATTTCCGATGCATAGCTGGCAAAATTTTAAATCGATACTCAGCGACAAAAACCGGCATTTTCCCTGGATTGACGAAATGCCTGATCCCCAATGCGCCTGGACAGCTCTCGATTGTTATCGATTATTATTTGTGAACGGCCCTGACGCAAAAAAGTTTTTACAAGGTCAGCTCACCTGCGACCTGAACGACGCAAAAGGCGATTCAATTATTTCTGGCGCCCATTGTAATCCAAAAGGTCGAATGCAATGTAATTTTGTTTTGCTCGCATTAAACGAAAGCTGTTATGTGCTGCGCTTGCACTCGAGCCTCTTTGACCAAGCTTTTCAAGATCTGAAAAAATACAGCGTATTTTCTAAAGTAGAGTTAATTCCCGATGATGCGCACCTTATAGTTGGAATCTGTGGCCAGGAATTAAATGAATTGATAAGTGCAGCGAACTTTCAAACCCCCGAAGCGCAAAAATTTATACAAACGGATGCCGGGATTGTGCTCAGACATGACGGAAATCAATGCGAACTTTGGATTAAATTGGGCTGTATTCCAAATCTGGCCGAAACACTCAATAATTTTAAACAGGTCAGCGAAGACCAGTGGACATTGTCCAATATCCGCCGAGGAATTGTAGATATCCGCAAAGAGCATTATGCCAAACTCTTGCCACAGGAAATTAATATGCAGATAACGGGCGGAGTATCATTCAACAAAGGCTGTTATATCGGTCAGGAAATTGTGGCACGCATGCACTACAAAGCGACATTAAAAAAACATATGTACCGCGCATGGTTGCAACGAGATTCTGCTCCCGCAATTTTCGAGCCCCTACTTGAAAACGGAAAAAAAGTGGGCAGCGTCATTGAGGTAGCGCCCGCATCTGACAGCAGATTTGAATTATTGGTTTTGTGCCAGGATTCTGAATCAAGCACACAAAATCTGTACTTTGAGTCGGATAATTCCGTGATTCTCCAGTGGCTCCCCCTTCCCTATGCTATACCTGGTTAAAAGGCTCAACAAATTCGAGCCGAGCTAACCTTTAACACCCAATAGCTGAGACCAGGAAGATGAGTTCGCTCGCCGAAAAAATATCCGTAGAAATCAACAACGCTATCGATAGCGATAAGCTAGTCCTTCCCACCCTGCCAGAAATTGCCCTTAAAGTGCGAGAAGTTGCCGACGACCCCAACGCAACTGTTAAAAAACTGGTAGATGTCATCTCTCATGACGCTGCCCTGGCAGCTCGAATAATCAGGGTGGCTAATAGCCCTCTCTTCAGGGCTGCAAGAGAAATTGAAGACCTTTCGATGGCATTGTCCCGTCTGGGTATGCAATACACCTGTAACCTAGCCACAGGCCTCGCGATGGAACAGATGTTTCAGGCGACATCCGACCTTGTTGATAAGCGCTTGCGCGAAGTGTGGTCTCGATCCAGTGAAATTGCCGGTATTTGCCATGTTTTGGCCAAACACCGAACCAAATTACGTCATGACCAAGCCGCTTTGGCTGGCTTGGTGCATCAGATTGGTGTCCTTCCGATTCTTTCCTACGCTGAGGATAACCCTTCAATTTTGAGCGACAGTTTTTCACTTGATGAAGTTATCCGCGAAGCTCACCCTGAACTCGGAGTAAAAATTTTAACAAGTTGGGAGTTCCCTAGGGAACTAAGGGAAATTCCGGTCAACTACCTCGACTTCACCCGTGATATTCCACAGGCGGACTACGCTGATATCGTTACCGTAGCCGCCCTGCAAAGCTATGCAGGAACAGAAAACCCCTTGGCCAAGATCGACTATCGCAATGTGAAGTCTTTTGAACGTCTCGGCCTCGATGCTGATGTGGAATCTACCGAGGCCGAAGACTTGAGTGAAGAAATGGAAGCCGCTATGGCACTACTCAAATAGGAAGCCTATTTGCGGTAACCCTTGCCAGTCGCAGCCCAGTAGATTCCTCCCCATAAATGCTCAAGGAACAATTCATCTTCGAACACCAGTGGCAGATGCCCGAGCGCGGTATAGAAAGATCTTCCACCATCAAACTCATGATACCAGGCCATGGGGTGGAGCTTGCCCATCCCTTCTCCTTTCTTTTGGCCCCAATCCGCTTTGGGGTCATAGCTTGACTCATCAATTTTCAAAATATAATTCAAACCTTTGGTGTGCTCTTTTCCAAACTCATAATATTCATCAGTGAATAAAAAACGCTTCGGCAGCCGATTCATTCCTGGGAATTTATCATTGATAACCTCTAACTCAGCTGTTTGAATTGCCGGGTGAATATGAAATGAGCGACCCACCAATTGGGTATACCAAGGCCACCCGTACTCAGTATCTGAGGCTGAATGAATACCGACAAAACCTTTGCCTGAACGGATAAACTCTTCCATCAGTCGTTGTTGTTCGTCATTAAGAATGTCACCTGTCGTCAGAGCAAAAATAACAAGGTCAAATTTCTCCAAACTTTGTTTAGTAAACATCCTGTCGATATTTTCTTCCCAAACCACTTCAAAGAAATGCTTTTCCGCCAATTTTTTGATGGCAGGAACCGCGGCACCAATAGACTCATGATGCCAACCGTTGGTTTTGGTGATCAAAAGCGCTCTAAATTGAGAATTAGCGGATGCGGGCAAATTAAACAGGGTGCAGACAGCAAACAGAAAAAGGGTACATACTGAATTTTTCACGTTATTGTTCTCCTTTAGTCATTGGCATAAGCTTAACCCGAAATAAGTAAAAAAGCGGAAAAAACTACGATCTCAGTAGCAAGATAATGCAACCCAAAGTCGTAAAAGTTAATACCTTAGTTTTCATTCTTTATCTCTCCACCAATAAAGCCTATTCTTCAGCCACAACTCAATACAGGGCCGGGCGAAATTATGCTAAATGCCAGTAAGCGACAAACCATATTATCCTGGGCCTCCGAGGGCAAGATCCAGGAAGGCAGCACCGAATTGGCGCTTCAAAACGCCAACGCTGAAATCACATCTGAAGAATGGGCCAAGTTTTCCTATTTGCTTCTAGTGTTTAGCGGGATAAGCGCGCTTTGTAGCGGCGTAATATTCTTTTTTGCCTACAACTGGGACAAGCTTGGAAATATGCTGAAATTTGGTCTCGTAGAAACCGCGTTCATTGTGACCAACCTCATTTTTATGGTTCTATTAAAACAGAAAAAATCTCTGCAAACCGCCGCTTTGATCGGGCTCTTGCTGCTGACGGGAGCAATGCTCGCATTAATTGGCCAAACCTACCAAACCGGTGCTGATCCCTGGCAATTATTTGCTTTATGGTTTGCACTCACCTTGCCCTGGTTATTTATGGGGCAATCCAGTGTGCTTTGGATATTAGGCTTAATTCTTGGCCAAACCGCCATTACACTTTATTTCACCACCTTCAGATTTGTATTTTGGTTTGGAAGCTATATTGAAGTTGCCCTAATCTTATCTACGATTTTTTTGGGCAGCTTCGCCATTTTGCTGGAAATTCTCGGCAAAGCTGATCTATTTAAGAACAATCCAGGCATTCACAGTTTTTGGTCGAAGATTACAATCGAAAATCGCTATGCACCGCAATTTTGTGTGCTTGCAACAGGGTTTGTAACAACATTTTTGGCCATTTTTAATATTGTCGATAAATCCCATTTTGGGAGTGCATCATTCCTGTTCTACATTGCTTGGCTAGCAGTATGTTTAACTCTCTACCGGTATCGAATGCCAGATCTGACACTTATTTCTGGCTCGCTACTGAGTCTTATTGTGGTTATCACTACACTGCTCGCGCGCATACTTTTTGCCAACAATAATTTTAATGCTGGAATTTTCCTCATCCTTTCAATTGCCATTGTTGGACAATCCACGGCCGCCACTTTGTGGATCAAAAAATTACACAAGGAGTTACATTCGTCATGAGCACAGAAAATCTTTGGAAGCAGCTCAGTGACGCTGGCTTTACCGTCGGAAACTTCGAAACAACTACTCACGTCACCCCTTGGTATTTACGCGTTCTTGTAGGATTCAGCGGGTGGCTCGCGTCATTCTTTTTATTTGGCTTCATCGCTTTGTTGTTTCCTGGAATTCTTTTCGATTCCAATACAGGCTACCTTTCGGTAATAGGCTTGGTATTCTGTTTTGCGTCATACTGCCTGTATCGCTTTATTGATCAAAATGATTTTACATCGCAGCTGGCTTTGTGTTTTAGTTTGTGTGGGCAACTGGTTTTGGCTATTGCCTGGGTGATAAAAAGCCACGAGTCTTTTTTTGTGTTTTTTGTTCTGGCAGGATACCAAGCCTTACTGGCCTACCTGTTTCCAAACTTTCTCCATCGTGTTTTGTGTACCTGGTTCGCCTCAATATCCTTGTATTGGGGATTTAGCACACTGAATTTAAGTATACTTGCCAACGCACTAATTATTTCAACTACTGTTGCGCTTTGGACCCAAGAGCACAATTGGGGTAAAAATCGCAAACAAAATGAAGCCTTTGGTTTTGGTCTGGCTATTGCTCTTCTTCATCTGGCTGGGCAGTTTTTATTTGTTGGGGATATTGCTCGAGAAGTTAGAAATTTAGATTATACTGCTTACCAGCAAGAGCTAACATTCGTATTGTTACTTGTTGTGTTTTCCCTACTAGTGAGACATATATTCCGCGTTGCCAATATCGAACACAACCCAATCAAGACAATTCGATTAATACTAATCAGTGCAATTTATGCAGCTTTAGCCTGGTTTGTTCCCTCCGCAGCAAGCGCCCTGCTGCTCGTAACTCTGGGTTTCTACACCCAAAGAAAAAGCCTGATGGCACTTGGAACTTTAGCTCTGGTAACCTTTGTTTCCTGGTACTATTATTTTCTTGATCAAAGCCTGCTTTATAAATCAATTATTTTAATGGGGCTAGGTCTTGTAGCACTGGGCACAACTGTGACCTTCCATCTCGAGAAAAAATACCGCGATATATTCTCCGAAAGCAGGAACAACATTTTTCAAAAGCAGAAAATATATATCTTACTGGTATCCCTCGTAATACTCTCAGTGGTGAATTTTGGTATTTACCAAAAAGAACAGCACCTCAAAGAAGGGCGCACCGTCTACTTAAAACTCGCACCGGTTGATCCGCGCTCACTAATGCAAGGCGACTATATGCGTCTAAGGTTTGAACTTGAAAACTCACTACGCTCCAATATAGACCTTGACGAACCCCAAAATGGCCTAGTGATTGTTAATATAGATGCAAAAAATATTGGCCATTTCGAACAAATCAAAAATGGTGGGGAACTCAACGAAAATCAAGTCGCTCTTCAATACCGCGTACGAAATTCAAGAATTAAATTTGCCACCAATGCTTTCTTTTTTCAGGAGGGCAAAGCTGATCATTTTTCAAAGGCTGAATTTGGCGAGTTTAAGGTCGCCGAAAATGGTGCCTTGTTACTGGTTGCTATGCGAGACAAAGATTTAAATCGCTTATAAAGACCAATCGATAGCCTTAAAACCTTTTTCAGTAAGATAGCGATTGGCTTTCGAAAAATGCTGGTTACCGAGAAAACCTCTATGCGCTGAAAGTGGTGAAGGGTGAGGGGACTTTAAAACCAGATGCTTGCTGGCATCTATTATTTGCCCTTTTTTTTGCGCGTAACTGCCCCACAACAAAAAAACCAGGTTTTCGCGTTTCGAATTTAGCGCTGCGATAATCGAATCAGTAAATTCTTCCCATCCTTTTCCCTGATGCGATCCCGCGCGACCTTGCTCAACGGTCAAAGTTGCATTGAGCAATAATACTCCCTGCTCTGCCCACGACAGCAAACACCCATGACTCGGCGTTGGCAAGCCCAAATCTTTTTCAATCTCTTTAAAAATATTAAGCAGTGAAGGTGGTGCTGGAACACCTGGCTGCACCGAAAAACATAGCCCGTGAGCCTGCCCCGGCCCGTGGTACGGATCTTGCCCCAATATAACCACACGCACTTTATCGAAGGGCGTGGTATTCAAAGCATTAAAAATCTGTTTGCCGGGAGGAAAAATTGTTTTTCCTGCCTGCTTCTCGGCTTGAAGAAACTGCTTCAATTTTTTCATGTAGGGTTGATTAAACTCATCCCCAACTACCGCTAACCAACTCGCATCCAGTTGAACATTTGGCTCAGGCATTGTTTTGATTTTCTGGCCGCATATGGGGAAACAACAATACATCCCGAATCGAAGGAGAATCAGTTAATATCATCACCAACCTGTCTATTCCAATACCTTCACCTGCTGTAGGCGGCAATCCGTATTCGAGCGCGCGTATGTAATCCGCATCGTAATGCATAGCCTCATCGTCACCGGCATTCTTTTCTTCGACTTGTTTTTTAAATCTATCTGCTTGATCTTCAGCATCGTTCAGCTCCGAAAAGCCGTTGGCAATTTCCCTGCCACCAATAAAAAATTCGAAGCGATCTGTAACAAATGAGTCCTTAT